>NZ_MTPV01000068.1:0-91131 GCF_002009585.1 Arthrobacter sp. SRS-W-1-2016
CAAGGCACCAAGTTGGGTCGGCGTTCACCGAGACGAACACCTCCATGATCACCGAGCCGCCCGGAGAGAGCCAGAGTCTTGGTGAGCCAGACGCATACTTTCCCGGCCCACGGCGCACCAGCGGCGCTCATCCGCTAACTCGCATTTGTTGTCGTTTAGACGGCTCAAAACGACAGCAAATGCGAGCTAGTTGGGAATCAAACGTGGCGGGCCCGGCGGAAAATCCAATGCCGCAGCATGGTGAACCGCACGGCCGTCGCGACGAATCCGGACAGCGTGGTGGTCCAGAGGTCTTCGGCAAGGGTGGCTTCGGGCCGCAACGCATGCAGCACGCCCAAGCTCCCGCCCGTGATGACCAGCGCGACGGCGATCACGATCAGTCCGTTCAGGTGGTCCCGGGTCATCTTCCGGTTGCCGGTGATCTTGAAGGTGAGCCGCCGGTTCAGGGCCGTATTCATGAGCGAAGTGATGATCAGTGCTCCGGCGTTGGCAGGTTGGGGTCCCATCCACGGCCGGAACAGCGCATACAGCGCCAGCGAGGTGACGGTGCAGATGATCCCGACGCCGGTGAAACGGATGAGCTGCCTGACCACCGGATAGCGCAGCACGCCTTTGCGGCGATTGCTTGTCTTTGGCCTGGAAAGGGACGTCTGCCGCGTCTCAATTGCCGGCACGGCAGGAGGCTCCATGGCTCAAGCCTTTCATATCTAGCTGGGAAATTTCTCCCAAGATGCTGCAATTACGGGGTTGCTGAGCTCTCCGATGCCCTCGATGCGGCAAGTCACGAGGTCTCCGGGTTCGATCCTGGCGCACTCGGCCGGGAAGCCGGTGAGGACCAGGTCGCCGGGGTGCAAGGTCATGAACGACGTGAGGTAGACAAGGATTTCGTCTACCTTCCAGCCGAGGTCCGCGGTGCTGGCGGTGCGCAATTCCCGGCCGTTGTGCACGATGCCGATTGAAAGATCGCCGTCGTTGAGATCCGTGACGATCCACGGGCCAGCGGGGGTGAAGGTGTCCTGGCTTTTCGCGCTGATCCACAGTTCGTCGGTCTTCTGCAGGTCCCTCGCCGAGACGTCGTTGCCGATCGTGAAACCGAGGATGGCGTCGCGCGCGGTGTCGAGCGTGAGCCCGCGGACCTTGCGTCCGACGACGACGGTCAGTTCCGCTTCGGGGTCCACGTAGCCGACGTCCGAGGCGAGTTCGATGGCGTCACCCGGTCCGACGACGCTTGTGGCGGCCTTGTGGAACGCCTGGGCGGGTAAATCCCGGCCGGGCTGACCGGTGTTGTGCGCCATGCCGAAGACATTGGCCGGAACAGATGGCGCCAGGAACGTGAACGCGTCCTCGGAAACTTCGGAGCCTCCAACCCAGCCGGGCCGCCCGGTGCTGCTGCGGTTTGCAGGGGAGCCAGGGAACGGGCTGTCCACCACGGTCCAGCTCCGGCCTTCCGCGGAGGCGAAGTCGACCGCGTCGTTCGCGACGAAGAAGTGTTCGTCCGGTGAGGTGGGGGAGAGTGGGCGGACGCGGGCGATCCGGCGTGCACGGGAGGAAGTCATGAAGACATCCTACGTCCTTCGGCCTCATGAGGCCGTCCCATTTAGACCGGCAGGTAGAGCTCCCCCACCGGGATGTCCGCGGCCAGGCGATTCGCCGGCCCGGCCAAGGGGCAGGCCCAGGCCTCGTTGTAGGCGCAGGACGGGTTGTAGGCGAAATTGAAGTCGAGGACGAACTCCTGCTGCCCGGATCCGCGAAGGCCGTGGAAAGCGCCCTTGATCGTGTCCAGCAAATACCGGCCCGCGCCGTAGCTTCCTCCGGGTTTGCCGGCTGTGGCATCGCGGAAGGGCACGAAGATGCCGCCGCCATAGCTCCGCAGGCGCCACACGGCCAGCGAGCCAAGCTCGTCGAGGTCAAAGGTGCCGAGGCGGACAAACGGCACCACCCCGTCGGTACCGGTCTGGACGTTCATCTCCTGGCCCGCGCCCTCCGGCGAAAGGGCGGCATAGCGGCGGAACCGGGAATCGTAGTCCGCGGTGCGCAAGCCCGAGAAAGCCTGCTTGCGGGCGGGAGTCAGCGCCGAGGCCGGGTGGGTTCCGAACATGCGGTCCCGCTCCTGGCGCCAGTACACATGTGCCTGGAAGGGATCGTCCAATGCGATCTTGCGCACGTCGTCGTACATGGCGAACGTCCGCAAACGCCAGTCCGCGATGTCCACGGCGGAGATGTCCGCCACATTGTTTTCGTCCTCATCAAGCAGATCGGGAGCCATGCGTCCAGCCTAGTCCTACGATGCGGGCCCAAGCGGCGCCGGAGTCCATCTGCCGGCTTCGCAGATGCGAAACGCCGCTCCGGACGGTCAGCCGGGCGGCTCAGCGCCGCTAGGCTGGTGCGCATGAGAGCAAAGCGGATCCCGTTGAAGTTTTCAGTCTCCGTCCTGGGTGCGCTCATCGTGGTCGCCGCGGCTGGCTGCAGTTCCCAGGGCGCGGGCGGCCCGGTCTGGACGGCAGGGTCCAACAGTGCGGCACCCGGGAGCGGGTCGCCGTCGGGCTCCGGTACAGCCCCGCCGTCGGCCGGTTCCACTGCTTCGGGAAGCCCCTCCGCGGGAAGCACGGCGACGGCGGGGGCCACGGCCGCGGCGTGGAAGACGTACTCCGACGCAGCCAAGAAGGTCAGCTTCGATCTTCCGACAGACTGGATTGCGCAATCGGTCACGCCCGACGCCGGCTCCATGCCAGGCGCGCTGAAGATCGAGGTCAAAGACGCCAAGGGCGGGTATCTGGCGACGCTCCATACCGGACTGCCCTCGGCCAGTCCGGCCGACTGCAATCCGGCCGCCAAGCGGCCGTACACAGTGGTCAGCAGCGTGCCCATTGACCTGCCCCACGCGGACGGCGATTCCATGATCCCGCCGCACGTGGTGTTCCGGGTCATCCAGGGTTACAAGTTCTTCGGTTCATACGGCATCACCAACCTGGTGGCCGGAACTGACGGCCAGGCCTGCCAGCTGCGGAACCTCGTGGTGGGGCCCACCGGAAAGGGCAACTACTACTTCGGGGACATGCCCGCCGTGCATGCCTTCGCCACCGACGAAGTGGTTGCTCCGGCGAAGTCCTTCGATACCTTGGACCAAGCCGCCAAGTATGTTGACCAGAGTTCGGAATTCGCCAATGTCCAGCGGATGCTATTGTCTCTGAAGGTCAATCTGTAGAACCACGGTTGACAGACATTCGTCGGCGCCAACTCTGCCTCATTAGTGGGTTGTCCAGCCGCAACACTCCGGAGATCCATGGAACGCAACGTTGCTGCCCAGCTCGTTTTCAAGACCGTAGCCAATACCAAGGTGGCGATGGCAATAGCCGTGGCCAGCAATCCTGGCTACGAATCGTTGACCGAAGAGCTGTCAGTCACGGTGGAAGGCGAAGCTGTACCGCTGACTGAGCTGGGGGACCATCACGGCGGACGCTTCCACTACATGGAGTTCGCCGAACCCAGCGAGGTCACGGTTGATTACCGTGCCTCGGTGGAAGGCCTCGGCCTCCCCGACGAGTCCTCCCGGATGGAGCTCATCCGCTATGTCCGGCCCAGCCGCTATGCAGAGTCCGATCGGCTCCTTCCGACGTCGTATGCCGAGTTCGGCGGGCTGCACGGCGAGGAGCTGTTGCAGGCCGTCCGGAACTGGGTCCACGACGAACTCCGGTACGTCAGTGGTTCCTCGCGCGGGACGGACGGTGCGGTGGAAACGCTCCTGCACCGCAAGGGCGTGTGCCGCGACTTCGCGCACCTTGCCATTGCCCTCCTGCGCTCCAAGGACATTCCTGCGCGACTCGCCGCTGTGTATGCGCCCGGCCTGAGCCCCATGGACTTCCATGCCGTGGCCGAGGCCCACCTCGACGGCACGTGGTACGTCATCGATCCCACCGGCCTGGCTCCGCGCGAATCCATGCTTCGCATCACAGCCGGACGCGATTCCTCGGACACGGCGTTCCTCTCCACGGTGGGCGGCAGCCTGTCGTTGAAGAGCTTGAAAGTCACCGCGGTGGTGGCCGACGAGTTGCCGGATGAGGATCCGGCAAAGCTCGTCGTCCTCCGCTAGCCGTCGCGCGCCTACTTGTGCGCGACGAACGCCTGCAGCTTTTCGGTCAGGCGTAGAAGCTCGCGTTGTTCGTCCGCTGTCAGGGCCGGTGCCACGAGTTCGGCGATGTCGCGGATGTGCTCGCGGCCGATCTCCTTCTGCAGTTCCTGCCCCGCCGCGGTCAGCCCGAGCAGGATCCCGCGTCCGTCGTCGGGGGCGATGCTGCGTTCCACGAGTCCGCGCTTCTCCAACCTGTCAACCAGCCGGCTCAGGCTGGATTGGCTGAGCAGGACGTGATCGTTGATCTCGTTCAGGCGCAACTTGCCGGTGGGGCAACGGGACAGAGTGAACAGGACGTCGTACTCCTTGATGGGAAGCTTCTTGAAGGCCGGCCCAGCCTGGAGCCGGCGCATCACCGCCACCTGGGAGCGGAACAAGGACTCCCAGGTCTCGGCGGCGAGGCGCACGGCGGACGAGGTGGGCGCGGTGGTGGTCACGGGTTCCGCCCGGCGGAATCGGCAACCGCCTCACTGGCGGACGCGAGCACGGATGCCGCCACCCGGGATGCATGGGTGGGTGCGTCAGGTACATGGGCCGGCTTGCGGTCCTCGAATTCCTTGCGCAGGACCGGCAGGACTTCCTCGCCGAAGAGGTCCAGTTGTTCCAGGACGGTCTTGAGCGGCAGTCCGGCGTGGTCCACCAGGAACAGCTGGCGCTGGTAGTCGCCGAAGTATTCGCGGAACGTCAAGGTCTTTTCGATCACTTCCTGCGGGCTGCCGACGGTCAGCGGCGTCTGGGACGTGAAGTCCTCGAGCGAGGGTCCGTGGCCGTACACCGGGGCGTTGTCGAAGTAGGGGCGGAACTCCTTCACGGCGTCCTGGGAGTTCTTGCGCATGAAGAACTGTCCGCCGAGGCCCACGATGGCCTGGTCGGCGTTGCCGTGGCCATAGTGCTCGTAGCGTTCGCGGTACAGGCCGATCAGCTGCTGGTAGTGCTCCTTGGGCCAGAAGATGTTGTTGGCGAAGAAGCCGTCGCCGTAGTAGGCGGCAAGTTCCGCGATCTGCGGGCTGCGGATGGAGCCGTGCCAGACGAAGGGCGCGACGCCGTCGAGCGGGCGGGGCGTGGAGGTGAAGTTCTGCAGCGGGGTGCGGTACTTGCCGCTCCAATTGACGGTGTCCTCGTCCCAGAGGCGGCGCAGCAGGGAGTAGTTCTCCACGGCAAGTTCGATCCCGTCCTGGATGTTCTTGCCAAACCAGGGGTAGACGGGAGCGGTGTTGCCGCGTCCCATGATGAGGTCCACGCGGCCATCCGCCAGGTGCTGGAGCATTGCGAAGTCCTCGGCGATCTTGACCGGATCGTTCGTGGTGATCAGCGTGGTGGACGTCGACAGCGTGATGCTTTCAGTCTGCGCTGCGATGTAGGCAAGCGTGGTGGTGGGGGACGATGAGAAGAAGGGGCGGTTGTGGTGCTCGCCGATCGCATAGACGTCCATGCCGATCTCTTCGACCTTCTTGGCGATCGCCACGGCGGCCTTGATGCGCTCGTTCTCCGTGGGGGTGTGGCCCGTGGTGGGGTCGGTGGTGATGTCGCTGACGCTGAATACGCCGATCTCCATGATGTGCCTTTCTGCCTGCCCGATTGGTGTCCGGGCTCTGCCAACCAGTCTATCCCAAAATAGATGCATTTGCATGTATCACTGCCTGCAACAGGGCACAACGCCATTTTGTTCCCGGTGAGTCGCCCTACTCGGCGGGGCTGGAAGCGGACCGGCGGCCGGTGACTTTGGGAGTCACACCGGTGGTCCAGTCCAGGTGCTCGCCCTCGCCGTGGCCGGCGATGCCGTCGTTCACGACGTCGGGGCGTTGCGTGAGCGCCTTGAGCAGCGCCTTCTTCTCCCGCCGGCCTTCGACCAGCTTGTAGAGGACGGGAACGAGGACGAGCGTCAAAGCCGTGGACGACACAAGGCCGCCGATCACGACGATCGCGAGCGGCCGGGAAATGAACCCGCCGCCTCCCGTGAGGCCCAAAGCCATGGGCGTCAGGGCGAATACGGTCGCAAGCGCTGTCATGAGGATCGGGCGTAGCCGCTGCCTGGCGCCGTGGGTGATGGCATCCGCCACGCTCATCCCGGGACTGCCATCGTGTGGTTTGCGGTACTGGTTGATGAGGTCGATCAGGACGATCGCATTGGTCACCACGATTCCCACCAGCATCAGCATGCCGATCAGGGAAGGCAGCCCGAGCGGAACACCCGTGACGAGGAGCAACGCGATGGCGCCGGTCGCCGCGAACGGCACGGACACCAACAGGATGAGGGGCTGGATGAGGGATTTGAACGCCGCCACCATGATGACATAGACGATGGCGACGGCGGCCAGGAGCGCGAGGCCGAGCTGGCTGAACGAGTCCGCCTGCTGCGTCGTGGCGCCACCGATCGTGGCTGTGACGCCTGCCGGCAGCCGCACGGCGGCCAGCCGGTCACTGACTGCCGTGCTGACGGAGCCAAGGTTGGAGCCCGACGGCGTGACGGTCACCTTCGCGGTGCGCTGGCCGTTGCTGCTGGTGATGGATACGGGAGTGTCCACCTGCTCCACCGACGCGATATTGGACAGCGGAACGGGTCCGGCCGGCGTCGGGAGACTGATGGCGCTGACGTCGGCAATGCTGCTGAAGTGCGTGCCTTCGCCGATCTGTACCGGGAAGTCCGTGGTGTCGATACGGACAGTTCCTGCAGGGATGGGACTGACCGTGGACGCCAGGACGCCGGCAACTTGTTCTTCGTTGAGCCCGGCTGCGACGGCCTTGGCGCGATCGACCTTAACCTGGACCACAGACTGGCTCGCGTCCAGGTTGGTGGCTACCTCGGCGCTTCCGGGCACGCCGTCCATGGCCTTCGCGACGGCGTCGCTTGCTGTTTTGAGATCCGCTGCGTTGGCGGCGTTGATGGTGATGTCCACGCTGGAAGACGTGCCCAGCCCGCCTTGCTGTGCGCCGACAGTGACCTTCCCGGCAGCCGAGGCGCTGGCGAGCCGGGACCGGACCGTGTCCTGCAGTTTCTGCTGGTCGGCCTTGTCGTCGGTCACCACCGTGAATGTCGAATTGGAAGCCCCGCTTGAGGTGAGCGCGGCGAAGCCCGTTTGGGGGTTGCCCGACGTGACCTGGACATCCTTGATGCCATCGATGCCCCGCAGGACCGATTCCACCTGCGCAGCGGCGGCGCCGGTCTGCTCCAGGCTGGTGCCGGCAGGAAGGACCTGGCGCACGGTCATGCTGTTCTGGCCGGAGTTGCCGAGCAGGTCCGTGGCGAGCAACGGGGACATGGCCGCAGTACCACCCAATACCAGGACCGCGGCCACGATCGTGACGACCGGGTGCTTCTGGGTTGTGGACAGGATGGGCAAATAGCCGCGCTGCAGCCGGCTGCGTTGCTCTGCCTCGTGCGCCCTTGTCCGGGCGTTCTCCGCGGCATGGGCGTCCACCGCCGCGGCAGCGGATGGCGACTTGAGGAACCAGTAAGCCAACACCGGAACGATGGTGAGGGACACAAGCAACGAGGACAACAGGGCGATGGTCACCGTCAGGGCGAAGGGCCGGAACAGTTCGCCTGCCAGGTTGCCCACGAAGGCGATCGGCAGGAAGACGGCAACCGTGGTGAGGGTGGACGCCGTGATGGCACCGGCGACTTCCCGGATGGAATTGAGGATCGCCGCGAGCTTGTGTTCGCCGTAGCTCAGGTGCCGCTTGATGTTCTCGATCACCACGATCGAATCGTCCACCACCCGGCCGATCGCGATGGTCAACGCTCCGAGGGTCAGGATGTTGAGCGAGTAATGGGTCGCCGATATTCCGATGAACGTGATCAGGAGCGACAACGGAATGGACACCGCCGTCACGAGCGTCGAGCGCACGGACATCAGGAAAACGAGGATCACTGCGACTGCGAAGCCAAGTCCAAGGAGGCCTTCAGTGGTGAGGTCCTTGATGGATTTCTCGATGTACGGGGCCTGGTCGAACACCGGCGTGAAGTGCGCATTGGAGCCGAGCTCGGCTTCCATCTGGGGAATGGAATCCTTGACGGCGTGTGAAATGGCGACGGTGTCGCCGTCAGGCTTCTTCGTGATGGACAGGGCCAGCGTCGGTTTACCGTTGGTCCGGGTTATGGATGTTGCGGCGTCGTCCTGGATGCTGACGTCGGCAACGCCGCCGATGGTGGTGCCGGGCTTCGCCCCTGTGAGGGGCAAGCCCTTGATGACGTCGAGGGAGTCCACCGGGCTGCCGATCTGCAGCGAGAGGGTCTTGCCCTGGTCCTCGATGGTCCCGGCCGGGACCAGGGTCCCGTTGTTCTTGAGGGCATTCGTGAGCGATTGGACCGTGGCGCCGCTGGCGGCCATCGCCGGGGCTTTGGGCTGGATCAGGATGTGCTGGGTGGCCCCGCCTGTCACGTCAGCGCTGCGGACCCCGTCCAGCTTCTGGAGCCGGGGAACGCTCAAGCGCTGCAGATCCGTGTTCAACTCGCTGAGAGGCTTGTCCGAAGACACGGCCAAGTACACGATCGGGAAGTCGCTGATGCTGCCGGCGAAAGACTGCGGCTCGACGTCGGCCGGCAGCACACGTTTGGCATTGGAGATGGCCCGATCGATCTGGTTGCGTGCCCGGTCCAGGTTCGAACCGTACGTGAACACCATGGTGATCTGCGAAACACCGTTCCGTGACGTCGACGTTGTCGACTCGAGGCCCTCGACGCTGTTCAGCGCTGTTTCGAGCGGGCGGCTGAGTTGCTTGTCGACAACCTCCGGAGACGCGCCCGGCATGGACGTGATCACCGAGATCTGCGGGAACTCGATCGAGGGAATGAGCTCCTGCTTCAGGGACGACATGGTGATCACGCCGAACACCGCCGCGAAGACGGTGATCAGCGCGATCAATGCCCTGTTCGCCAGTGAAAGCTTTGCCAGACGGAACATTGCACTGTCTCCTGGGATCTACGGTCTGTCTCTTGTCTCGAACCGGCCGCAGCCCGGACGGCTGCTAGTGCTGGACGGCGTCGGCAGGCTCAAGCTGGAGCGAACGGGCAGTGCTCGCTTCCAACTCGGCCGCAAGTTCCGGATTGTCGTTCAGTTTGACGCCGTAGCCCGGCATCATTTCCTTGAGCTTGGACTGCCAGCCCTTGAAGTTCTTCGGGAAGGACCGCTGGAGCATCTCGATCATGATGGGGACGGCAGTGGAGGCTCCGGGGGAGGCCCCGAGCAGTGCTCCGATGGAGCCGTCACGGGCCGTGATCACTTCGGTGCCGAACTGCAGCACGCCGCCCTTCTTGGAGTCTTTCTTGATGATCTGCACCCGCTGGCCCGCGGTGATGAGCTCCCAGTTGGCGCCGTCGGCCTGGGGGTAGTACTCGCGGAGGGACTCCACCTTGGCGTCGTGGCGCTTGGCCACTTCCTTGATCAGGTACGCAGTCAGGTCCATGTTGTCCTTGGCCACGGCCAGCATCGGGATGATGTTGCCGGGGCGGATGGACAGCGGCAGGTCGAGGTAGCTGCTCGTCTTGAGGAAGTTGGTGGAGAATCCGGCGTAGGGGCCGAAAAGCAGGGAACGCTTGCCGTCAACGTAGCGGGTGTCAAGGTGCGGCACGGACATGGGCGGGGCGCCCACGGAGGCCTGGCCGTAGACCTTGGCGCCGTGCTGGCCGGCGATGGCCTCGTCAGTGCAGCGGAAGAACTGTCCGGACACCGGGAAACCGCCGTAGCCCTTGCTTTCCGGGATGCCCGATGCCTGGAGCAGGTGGAGTGCTCCCCCGCCGGCGCCGACGAAGACGAACTTGGCGTGGATCCGGCTGTGTTCGCCGGATGCCGGGTACTTGAGCGAAAGGTCCCAGCCGCCGTCGGAGGCTTTGCTCACATTGGTGACGTCGTGGCCATAGTTGACTTCAACGCCGTTGGCGGCGAGGTAGCCGGTCAGCTCGCGGGTCAAGGCGCCGAAGTCGACGTCGGTGCCTTCCGCGGCGCGGGTGGCGGCAACGCGCTGCTTGGCGTCGCGGCCCTTGACGATCAGCGGAGCCCACTTGGCGATCTGTGCCTGGTCTTCCGTGTATTCCATGCTGCGGAAGAGCGTGTTCGGCTTGAGTGCTTCATAGCGCGTCTTGAGGAAGTCTGCGTGCTTGTCGCCGATGACGAAGCTCATGTGCGGAACCGTGTTGATGAAGCCCTTGGGGGAGCCGATCAATTTGTTGTCCACGAGGTGGGACCAGAACTGCCGGGAGAGCTGGAATTGCTCGTTGATGTGGAGGGCCTTGGACGGGTCAACGGACCCGTCTTTCGCTGCTGGTGAGTAATTAAGCTCACAGAGCGCTGCGTGCCCGGTTCCCGCGTTGTTCCACGGTCCGGAGCTTTCCAGGCCGGCTTCGTCGAGTCGCTCGAAGAGGGAGATGGTCCAGCTGGGTTCGAGTTGCTTGATGAACGCACCCAGGGTTGCGCTCATGATCCCGCCCCCAATAAGGACGACGTCAGCGTGGTGTGTCTTGGAAATGAAGGTCACGATCTATCTCCGATAGCGGCGGCACTGGCTGTCACAGAATATCCCCGCGTGGGCACATAACTGAAATTGCGGCGGGACGTCAAGACTTCAGGCGAACGTTTGTAAAAACTTCGTTTAAGACAGGCGATGCCGGGTACTTCTCTACGCGGTCGGAGAGGGCCAAAGCCGAGATGGGGAATGCGATGGGCACTGCCGGGACGGTCGCCGCGATCTGGGCATTGATGGTCTGGTACTGCGAGTTGCGGTCAGCGCCTTCGGGGAGTCCCCGGGCCCGGTCGATCTTCGAGAACACCTGTGGATCGCTGTAGCCGAACTCGCCGTTGCTCTCTCCGAAGAGGGTGCCCACGAAATTGTCCGGGTCCGAGTAGGCGCCGTTCCAACCGAGCAAGTGGAGCGCGTGGTCGCCGGGGGATTGAACCTTCTGGAGGTAGCCGTCATCCCAGTTCACGGGTACCGGTTTGATGTTCAGTCCGATGGCGGTGAGCTCGGCGCTGATCTCCGCATAGATCTTCTCCGGAGTGGGAAGGTAGGCGCGCGTGACATTGAGCGGGTAGTAGAACTTGAGTTCCTCGCCTTTGTACCCGGACTTGGCGAGCAACTGTTTGGCCTTGTCCGGGTCGTATCCCAGGGACGGTGCGTTGTTGTTGAAGCCGCTCAGCTTGGGGGGAACGAACTGGGACGCCGGTGAGGTGTTGTCGATGAAGAACTTGTGGATGAGGGTGTCTTTGTCGATGGCCATCTCGATTGCCTGGCGCACCCCGAGGTTCTGGAGGGGCGCCACGGACTCGTTCATCCCCAGGTACATGACGGAGAACGGGTCCCGTTGGACAATTTGCATGCCCTTCTTGACGAGTTGGTCGAAGGTGCCGGCGGTGACGAGGTCGTATCCATCGATGGTTCCCGCGAGCAGGGCCTGGAGCCGGGCCTGCGGGTAGTCGAACGGAATGAAGTTGACCGTGGCAATCTCTCCGCGGTCGCCCCAGTAGCCCTTGTAGCTCTTGAGCGTGATCCGGTCTTGGCTCCACGAGGAGAAAACGTAAGGGCCGGTGCCCACAGGGTGCGAGGCGTAGGCCGACGCCGGCTGTCCTGACAGTTTCTTGTCCAGGACGTTGGCGGTCTCGTCGGCCAAGGCCTTCGGGGAGGACATGGCGAACGCCGGCAGCGTCAAAGCCTGCAGGAAGCCCGTGAAGGGCTTGGTCAGGTTGATTTGGACGTGGCCGGGAGAGACGACCTTGCAGTTCTTGAAGAGGGAAAGCGAAGCGTCGTCCGAGAAAGACTTGAAGACGCTCTTGAATGCGATGCCCGGTGCCTGCTGACGCAGCGTTGCCGGAAAGTTGAACCAACGGTTGAAGTTGCTGCAGACGGCGGCGGCGTCGAAGGCGGTTCCATCCTGGAAGGTGACCTTCGACCGCAACGTGAAGTCGTAGCTGAGTCCGTCATTCCCTTGTGACCAGGAGGTGGCAAGCAGGGGTGTTGGTTGGCCGGTGGAAGCATCGACCCCCACCAGGCCTTCCATGACTTGCCGCGTGATGCGATACGACTCGGAGTCGTTCGTCAGTGCGGGGTCGAGTCCAAGGGGCATCGACGGGGTACCGAAGTTGAAGGTCTTGCTCGGCTCTGCCGAAGCGCCGCCCGCGGCCGAGGTCGACGGTGCTGGTCCAGGACTTACCGTGCACGAGGTCAAGGCAACGGCCAGAAGGCCTGCGCCGATTTGTAGCGTGATTCGGCGAAGCTTGCTGCTTACCACTCTTGTCCCCTCAAGGCAGTTGGACGGGCTTGGGCCCGCGGCAGCCGGACCGCAGTCCAGTCTAGTTCAGGGCCCTGAGTCCCGGCTGGAAAGCGGAAGTGCCCCGGCCAAGGACCGGGGCACTTCCTGAAAGTGCGCAAGGGGGGACTTGAACCCCCACGCCCGAAGGCACAGGAACCTAAATCCTGCGTGTCTGCCAATTTCACCACTCGCGCTGGTGTTGGTACCCGAACCGGGAGTCGGGGCTTCCGCTCCGGTCATATACCGGCCTCCATTGTACCCGCGGTTTCGCGTCGGCCGATTCAATCGTGGCGGGCGCGCGTCTGTGCCGGAGGGTGGCGGCTACTTGTCGATTTTGAGGTCCCTCCGGAGCTTGGCCACGTGGCCCGTGGCCCGCACGTTGTACTGGGCCACCGCCACCTTGCCGTCGGGATTCACCACGATGGTGGAGCGGATCAGCCCTTGGTACGTGCGCCCATAGTTCTTCTTTTCGCCCCAAGCGGCATAGGCGTCAGCGACCCTGTGCCCTTCATCGGAAAGCAGGGGAAAGGTCAGTGCCTCTTCGGCCACAAACTTTTCCAGGTCCTTCACGGTGTCCGGGGAGATTCCGAGGACGTCGTAACCGGCGGCCTGAAGGCTGGCGAGGGAATCGCGGAAGTCGCAGGCCTGCTTGGCGCATGCAGGAGTTGACGCCGCGGGGTAGAAATAGATCACCGTACTGCGGCCGCGGTGCGAGGCCAGGCTGACCTCGCGCCCCGTGTGGTCCTTGAGGGTGAAATCCGGGGCGGTGTCCCCTGGAATGAGTCTTTCAGCCATGTGTGCTCCTTGCTCGCGTCCGCGACCACCAAGCTTAGTGACGGGCCGGGCGCTTCACGAATTGAACTACCCACGGCCGGATCTTCGCCGAACGGTCTATATACTGGCCTTTATGCCTGATATGGAAAGGTGGCCCACTGGGCGCCTGCTCTCAACGGCCGCGCGCCTCGTGGAGCATGCCTGGAACGAGAAACTGCGCGGTATGGATCTGACCCATGCCGGGGTCATTGTCATGGAAGTACTTGCCGTCAACGGACCGACCACCCAGTCGATGCTCGCCCAGATCGTCCGGGTTCAGGCGCAGACGATGGGGAAGACGCTCACGAGGCTGGAGGCCCACGGGCACGTCAGCCGCGCACGCAGCGTGTCCGACCGCCGTAGCCAGGTGGTCAGCCTGACCGACGCGGGGGAGCGCACCCTCGGCCTCGCCACGCAGTTGGAACGCGAAGTTCTTGCACCGGTTCCCGTGGACACGGCCAAGCTACGGCGGGAACTGCAGGCGCTGGTACGCGAATTGGCGAGCAATCATTCTTCGGCAATTGTCAATGACATTGTTGCCGCAGTGGATTCAGGCGCGGCGGCGAGCGAGGCTTCCAACTAGGCCTGCGAAGCCCTGGTCCGCGAAGCTGGCCGAAAAACAAAAAGATCCCTGGACGGCCATTCAGCCATCCAGGGATCTTCCCTTTGGTGCACCCCCCGGGACTTGAACCCGGAACCCATTGATTAAGAGTCAATTGCTCTGCCAATTGAGCTAGAGGTGCAATTGTTTGTTGCTCACAACGCAAAGAAATAACCCTTGAGCGGCTGTTGCCGCCCAAGGGCCCTTCCCTTTGGTGCACCCCCCGGGACTTGAACCCGGAACCCATTGATTAAGAGTCAATTGCTCTGCCAATTGAGCTAGAGGTGCAATTGTTTGTTGCTCACAACGCAAAGAAATAACCCTTGAGCGGCTGTTGCCGCCCAAGGGCCCTTCCCTTTGGTGCACCCCCCGGGACTTGAACCCGGAACCCATTGATTAAGAGTCAATTGCTCTGCCAATTGAGCTAGAGGTGCATTTGTCGATTTCGATCCGCAGAGGGCTTTTCTTCCCTCGTTGATCTCCGCAACGACATGTAACTCTACACGACACTTGCCGAAGTGTGAAATCGACCAGCGCCTCCCTCGCGGCTCTGCCTGGGAGGCGTCTCTTGAGCTCCTTGAGGCTCTCAGCGGCGGTTCCTGCGGGGCGGCCGGAAGCCTGCTGCCTCCGCGTGAGCGCTCGAAACGAACCAGACCTCGGCTTTGACCTCGTCATAGGACGGGCTGTCTTCATCGTGATAGGTCATGGTGTCCGCATTGCCTTTGACGGTGTAGCCATCGGGGCCGCTCCCGTCAGCGCCCGCCGCAGCCGACCCTTCACCGTATGGCTGATCGGCGGCGAGATGCCCGCCCAAAGGCGACGCGCCCGTCGAGTCCGGGGCCTGGGCCGTCGGCTCAGCAGGGGCCGAGGCGGCGTCGGGAGTTCCGGCCCGGTCTTCCCGCGTGCCTTCCGCGGCAGCGTCGACTGCCTCCGCCGCAGCGGATTCGGCCCCGGGAAGCGTCGGTGCGTGGGCGTCGGTGTACTCGCGGTGGTGGATCGGCGCGGGGGTGGCCGGGGCGCCGCCTTCGCTCCAGGTGGCTTCCCACTCTGCGCTGTCGGCCAACTGTTCGGGAGTGGTCGGCTCCGTGGCCGACGACGCCGGAGCGCCGGCGTCGGCCGGAACGGAAGGTCCGGCGTCGGCTACTGCGACGTCGTCGGCCGTTACGCCCCCTTCAAGTTCCGGCTCGGCGCCAGGAGGCTCGGCGGCTTCGGAAACCGCGGCCTCGGACAGTACGGGCTCCGAGAGCGTGGGCTCCTCGATTGCGGGTTCCTCGACCGGAGTTTCGGCCGCGGGGGACTCTTCCGGGGCCGCCGCTTCGGTTTCAAGGAGTGGGGCCAGTCGCTCCCAGTCGTCGACGTCGCCCGCTTCGGTAGCCGGTTCCGGCTCCGGTTCGTGTTCGGGTGCGGCTGTTCGTGATGCGGCCGGGTCTGGATCGGCAGCCGCGGTTGTGGCCACCAACGGGGCGGAGCCTGTCAACGCGGCGGAAGCGACGTCCATTTGTGGTGATGCGGCGGTAGTGGATGGAGAGGACGAGGCCGTGGCGCCGGCGGATGACTTCGAGCTATTTCGGCTCAAGAGCCACCAAACAATTGCGACGATCAACACAATGACAATGACCCAGATCAACCAATCCATGGGAGGAGCCCTTCTGTTCGAGTGGCGCAGGTGTGTCGTGATTTGACGTTACGTCCGTGTCGCGGGGCTGTCTAGATTAGTGAATCCAGATAGGTCAATCGAATCGCGGCCTTCCGGGCTTCTCTGATCCAGGTGGACGGAATTGCAGATGCCCTTAAAATGTTCGTCTCACATATTGAGACGACTGTCCATTATTTGAATGAAATATTGCACGAAATAGGGACAAATTCGCCTTAACCCGCCGATCGTGTTCGTTCGCCGCAGCTCAGGAGTCATAGACTCATGCCCATGAGTGACCACACCCCCATTGCGACAGACAACCAGCCGGACATCAAGCCACGCAGCCGGGTCGTAACGGACGGCATCCATGCCGCCCCCGCGCGAGGCATGTTCCGGGCCGTAGGGATGGGCGACGACGACTTCGCCAAGCCCCAGATCGGCGTCGCGAGCTCGTGGAACGAAATTACGCCGTGCAACCTCTCGCTCAACCGACTCGCCCAGGGCGCCAAGGAAGGCGTCCACGCCGGCGGCGGATTCCCCATGCAGTTCGGCACCATTTCCGTTTCGGACGGCATTTCCATGGGCCACGAGGGCATGCACTTCTCCCTTGTTTCCCGTGAAGTCATTGCCGACTCGGTTGAAACGGTCATGCAGGCCGAGCGCATCGACGGCTCCGTGTTGCTGGCCGGCTGTGACAAATCCCTCCCGGGCATGCTCATGGCAGCCGCGCGCCTGGATCTCGCCAGCGTCTTCCTTTACGCCGGTTCCATCATGCCGGGCTGGGTCAAGCTCGAGGACGGTTCGGAGAAGGAAGTCACCCTCATTGACGCCTTCGAAGCCGTGGGTGCGTGCGCTGCGGGAAAGATGAGCCGCGGAGACCTCGACCGCATCGAACGCGCGATCTGTCCTGGTGAAGGCGCCTGTGGCGGTATGTACACGGCCAACACCATGGCGTGCATCGGCGAGGCCCTCGGCATGTCCCTGCCGGGCTCGGCTGCCCCGCCCTCGGCAGACCGCCGTCGTGATGACTTTGCCCGCAAGTCCGGCGAGGCAGTGGTCAACCTGCTCCGCCTCGGCATCACCGCCCGGGACATCATGACCAAGAAGGCGTTCGAGAACGCCATCGCGGTCACCATGGCCTTCGGCGGTTCCACCAATGCCGTCCTGCACTTGCTCGCAATCGCCCGCGAGGCCGAGGTCGAGCTGACCCTGGACGACTTCAACCGCATCGGCGACAAGATCCCGCACCTGGGCGACCTCAAGCCGTTCGGCCGCTACGTCATGACCGACGTCGACAAGATCGGCGGAGTGCCCGTCATCATGAAGGCGCTGCTCGACGCCGGCCTGCTGCACGGCGACTGCCTGACCGTCACCGGCAAGACCCTCGCCGAAAACCTGGCGTCCATCAACCCCCCGGACCTCGACGGCAAGATCCTGCGCGCCCTGGACAACCCGATCCACAAGACCGGCGGCATCACCATCCTGCACGGCTCCATGGCTCCGGAAGGTGCCGTCGTGAAGAGTGCCGGCTTCGACGCCGATGTCTTCGAGGGAACCGCCCGCGTGTTCGAGCGCGAGCAGGGCGCGCTCGACGCTTTGGACAAGGGCGAGATCAAGGCCGGAGACGTCGTCGTGATCCGTTACGAAGGACCCAAGGGCGGCCCGGGCATGCGTGAGATGCTCGCCATCACCGGCGCCATCAAGGGCGCGGGCCTCGGCAAGGACGTGCTCCTGCTGACCGACGGCCGCTTCTCGGGCGGTACCACCGGCCTCTGCATCGGCCACGTCGCGCCCGAAGCCGTCGACGGCGGACCCATCGCCTTCGTCAAGGACGGCGACAAGATCCGCGTGGACATCGCCGCCCGCTCGTTCGACCTCCTGGTGGACGAAGCCGAACTCGAGTTCCGCAAGATCGGTTGGGAGCCCCTCCCGGCCAAGTTCACCAAGGGCGTCCTCGCCAAGTACGCCAAGCTGGTGCACAGCGCCTCCACGGGTGCTTACTGCGGCTAGTTCCGGGTTCCGGCCCAACTGACTCGCAGTTGTTGTCGTTTTGACGCCTCATAACGACAACAACTGCGAGTTAGTTGGGCAGCCGGGGTAGGACCAATCCGTGGACAATGGCGTCCATATAGTGAGATGACTTCTTTATCGTTTGACACCCATCTCACTAAGAGGGAACACTGAACGCATGATCGCATTCGTTACTGTCGGCGCCACCGTGGGCACTGTCGTACTTACCAAGCGCGTGGCCTCCTAGCCCGACTGGTAACGAACCGTCACGCGCAACCCCTCGAAGAGCCGCAAGGCTGAGGGGTTTTTTTATTTCCCGCAGGGGACCGCGCATTTGAGCAAGAACCCGCATGAACGCAGTACCCGCAGTAACTTTCACTAATTGAAGATCCCCAAAGGAAGAGTCCGATGAGCAAAGGATCGCCGATCAGCCCCTCGCTGATGGCTGCAAAGTCCGCTGGAGCCCCCAAAGCTCCGGAAAAGGTCGACCGTCCGGCTGACGCCGTCGTCGACACTGCTGCAACTCCCTCTCCTGTACTCGGGCCGAACAACGTTGTACCCCCAACGGTGATGACCGGCTCGGAAGCTATTGTCCGCTCGCTCGAAGAACTCGGCGTCGACGATATTTTTGGTTTGCCCGGTGGCGCGATCCTCCCCACCTATGACCCTTTGATGGCCTCCAAGATGAATCACGTCCTGGTCCGTCACGAACAGGGAGCCGGCCACGCAGCGCAAGGCTACGCCATGGTTACCGGACGGGTTGGCGTCTGCATCGCCACCTCTGGCCCCGGTGCCACCAACCTCGTTACCGCCATCATGGATGCCCACATGGACTCCGTGCCCCTCGTTGCCATTACCGGCCAGGTATCGGCTTCCGTCATCGGCACCGATGCCTTCCAGGAAGCGGACATCGTCGGCATCACCATGCCGATCACCAAGCATTCCTTCCTGGTGACGGATCCCAACGACATTCCGCATGTCATGGCCGAGGCTTTCTACCTTGCGAGCACCGGGCGTCCCGGTCCCGTATTGGTGGACATCGCCAAGAACGCCCAGCAGGGCACCATGACCTTCTCCTGGCCGCCCAAGATCGATTTGCCGGGCTATCGTCCGGTGGTCCGCGGCCACAACAAGCAGGTGCGCGAGGCTGCCCGGCTCATCGCTGCGGCAAACAAGCCCGTCCTGTATGTCGGCGGCGGTGTGGTCAAGGCCCACGCATCGGCCGAACTTCGTGAGCTCGCGGAACTCACCGGCGCTCCCGTGGTGACTACCCTCATGGCCCGCGGCGCGTTCCCGGACTCCCACCCCCAGCACGTCGGCATGCCCGGCATGCACGGCACGGTTTCCGCGGTAACCGCGCTGCAGCAGTCTGATTTGTTGATCACCCTTGGTGCGCGCTTCGATGACCGCGTGACGGGTGTCCTCAGCACGTTCGCTCCGCACGCAAAGATCATCCACGCTGACATCGACCCCGCGGAGATCTCCAAGAACCGTACGGCCGACGTTCCGATCGTGGGCTCCGTCAAGGAGATCATTCCGGAACTGAGCGAGGCTGTCCGTACCGCTTTCGAACTGTCCGGCACCCCGGACCTCGGCGGCTGGTGGGCCTTCCTCAACAATCTCCGCGATACCTACCCCTTGGGTTGGACCGAACCGGAAGACGGACTCAGCGCCCCCCAGCGGGTCATCGAACGCATCGGTGCGCTCACTGGTCCGGAAGGAATCTATGTCGCGGGCGTTGGCCAGCACCAGATGTGGGCTGCCCAATTCATCAAGTACGAGCGTCCCCATGCGTGGCTGAACTCCGGCGGTGCCGGCACCATGGGTTATGCCGTGCCGGCAGCCATGGGCGCCAAGGTCGGCGAACCCGACCGCGTGGTGTGGGCGATCGACGGCGACGGCTGCTTCCAGATGACCAACCAGGAACTGGCCACCTGCGCCATCAACAAAATCCCCATCAAGGTTGCCATCATCAATAACTCTTCGCTGGGCATGGTGCGCCAGTGGCAGACCCTCTTCTACGAAGGCCGCTACTCCAACACCGACCTGAACACCGGCCACGACACCGTCCGCATCCCGGACTTCGTCAAGCTGGCAGACGCCTACGGCTGTGCCGCGTTCCGCTGCGAACGGGACGAGGACATCGACGCCACCATCCAGAAGGCCTTGGAAATCAATGACCGTCCCGTGGTCATCGACTTCGTGGTCAGCCCGAACTCCATGGTGTGGCCGATGGTCCCCTCCGGAGTCTCGAACGACCAGATCCAGGTTGCCCGCAACATGACCCCGGAATGGGAAGAGGAGGACTAGCCATGAGCCGCCACACACTGTCCGTTCTGGTCGAAGACAAGCCCGGCGTGCTGACCCGCGTGGCCAGCCTGTTCGCCCGGCGGGCCTTCAACATCAACTCCTTGGCCGTCGGTCCCACCGAGGTCTCCGGGATTTCCCGGATGACCGTCGTCGTCGACGCCGATGGCGACCTCATCGAGCAGGTCACCAAACAGCTCAACAAACTGATCAACGTGATCAAGATCGTCGAGCTGACTTCAGAATCTTCCGTGCAACGTGACCACATCCTGGTCAAGGTACGTGCGGATGCCGCGACACGCCTGCAGGTCACCCAAGCTGCAGACTTGTTCCGTGCCTCAGTGGTTGACGTTTCCACAGACTCGGTGGTCATTGAGGCAACCGGTACCCCGGAAAAGCTCGCAGCGCTGCTTTCAGTGCTCGAGCCGTTCGGCATCCGCGAAATAGTGCAGTCCGGCACCTTGGCCGTTGGGCGGGGATCCCGCTCCATGAGTGACAGGGCTTTGCGCTCCGCTTAGGACACTGTCCCAGGCACAGCGCGGCAGCCCGATACCGAACCACAGACAATATCTACAAAACCACTCAAGAGGAGTTACGCAAGTGACTGAAATGTTCTACGACGACGACGCAGACCTGTCGATCATCCAGGGTCGCAAGGTTGCCATTGTCGGCTACGGTTCCCAGGGCCACGCCCACGCGCTGAACCTGCGCGACTCCGGCGTCGAGGTTGTCATCGCGCTCAAGGAAGGCTCGAAGTCGATCGCCAAGGCCGAGGACGCAGGCTTCACGGTCAAGAACGTTGCCGACGCCGCCGAATGGGCCGACGTCATCATGATCCTGGCGCCGGACCAGCACCAGCGCGCGATCTACAACGACTCCATCAAGGACAAGCTGACGGCCGGCAAGGCCCTTGCGTTCGCCCACGGCTTCAACATCCGCTTCGGCTACATCGAGGCGCCCGAGGGTGTTGACGTCATCCTGATCGCCCCGAAGGCTCCCGGCCACACCGTGCGTCGCGAGTTCGAAGCCGGCCGCGGTATCCCGGACATCATCGCCGTCGAGCAGGATGCTTCCGGTTCCGCCTGGGAGCTGGCCAAGTCCTACGCGAAGGCAATCGGCGGCACCCGCGCCGGCGTCATCAAGACCACCTTCACCGAAGAGACCGAAACCGACCTCTTCGGCGAGCAGGCTGTCCTGTGCGGCGGCGTCTCCCAGCTGATCCAGTACGGCTTCGAGACCCTGACCGAAGCCGGCTACCAGCCGCAGATCGCCTACTTCGAGGTGCTTCACGAGCTCAAGCTCATCGTCGACCTCATGTGGGAGGGCGGCATCGCCAAGCAGCGCTGGAGCGTTTCCGACACCGCAGAATACGGCGACTACGTCTCCGGCCCGCGCGTCATCGACCCCCGCGTCAAGGAAAACATGGCCGGCGTCCTCGCCGACATCCAGTCCGGTGCCTTCGCGAAGCGTTTCATCGACGACCAGGACAACGGTGCAGTCGAGTTCAAGGAACTGCGCGCCAAGGCAGAGCAACACCCGATCGAGGGTGTCGGCCGCGAGCTGCGTTCCCTGTTCTCCTGGCAGCAGCAGGACGAGGACTACGTCGAAGGCTCTGCAGCCCGCTAGTCAAGGCACCCGTTGAAGCCGCGGCAGGCGCCGTAGCAATTCAACACAGAACACCGTTCGGGATAGGCTCGAAATGAAGCCGCCCGGCATGGAGGCCGGACCCGGTATACCGGGTCCGGCCTTCGTCGTCAAAGAATCGTTTCACCAAAACCCCACCTGAAAAAGAGAGCTAAAGAGGTCACCGGTGACTAGCACCAAGCCAGTAGTACTCCTCGCTGAGGAACTTTCGCCCGCCACGATCGAAGCCCTTGGTCCGGACTTCGAAATCCGCCAAACCGACGGTGCGGACCGCTCCCAGCTGCTCTCCGCAATCGTCGACGTCGACGCCATCCTGGTGCGTTCAGCCACCCAGGTGGATGCCGAGGCAATTGCCGCAGCCAAGAACCTCAAGATCATCGCTCGTGCCGGCGTGGGCCTGGACAACGTCGACATCAAGGCCGCCACCCAGGCCGGCGTCATGGTGGTCAACGCCCCGACCTCGAACATTGTGTCCGCCGCTGAACTCACGGTCGGCCACATCCTCAGCCTTGCCCGCCACATCCCGCAGGCCAGCTCCGCCCTGAAGGGCGGCGAGTGGAAGCGCTCCAAGTACACGGGCATCGAACTTTTCGAGAAGAAGATCGGCATCATCGGCCTCGGACGCATCGGCGCGCTCGTGGCCGCCCGCCTGCAGGGCTTCGAGACTGAGATTCTCGCCTACGACCCGTACATCACCTCCGCCCGCGCCGCCCAGCTCGGCGTCAAGCTCGTCACCCTGGATGAGCTTCTGGAGAAGTCGGACTTCATCACCATTCACATGCCCAAGACCCCGGAAACAGTCGGCATGCTGGGCGCGGATGCCTTCAAGAAGATGAAGGAAACGGCGTATGTGATCAACGTAGCCCGTGGCGGCCTGATCGACGAAGAAGCCCTCCACGAGGCTTTGGAAGACGGCCAGATCGCAGGCGCAGGCGTCGACGTCTTCGTCAAGGAGCCGAGCACCGACCTGCCGTTCTTCGGCATGGACAACGTCATCGTGACGCCCCACCTGGGCGCCTCGACGGACGAAGCCCAGGAAAAGGCCGGCGTTTCCGTGGCAAAGTCCGTGCGCCTCGCCCTCGCCGGCGAACTCGTTCCGGATGCCGTCAACGTCGCCGGGGGCGTGATTGCCTCCGACGTCCGCCCCGGAATCCCCCTGATCGAGAAGCTCGGCCGGATCTTCACGGCCCTGACCCACGCATCCCTGACGCAGATCGATGTCGAGGTCGCGGGCGAAATCTCCAGCCTTGACGTGAAGGTCCTCGAGCTGGCAGCGCTCAAGGGCGTTTTCGCCGACGTCGTAACCGAGCAGGTCTCCTACGTCAACGCACCCGTCATCGCTGAGCAGCGCGGCATCAACACCCGCCTGATCACGACGCCGGAGGCCGAGGACTACCGCAACGTCCTGACCATCCGCGGGGCACTGAGCGACGGCTCCCAGATCTCCGTGGCCGGGACGCTCACCGGGCCCAAGCAGGTCCAGAAGCTCGTGGGCGTCAACGGCTACGACGTCGAAATCCCGATCAGCGAGCACTTGGTGGTTGTTTCCTACGCGGACCGCCCGGGTGTCATCGGCACCATCGGCCACATCCTGGGCATGAACAACATCAACATCGGCGGCATGCAGGTGGCCCGCCAGAGCGAAGGCGGCCAGGTCCTGGCGCTGCTCACTATTGACACTTCCGTGCCGCAGCAGGTCCTTGAAGCCATCAAGGCCGGCATCGGCGCGGACATGGTCCGCGAAGTGGATCTGGAAGACTAGCATCCCAACCGCTTGAGCTAGAAATGTGTGCCGCACTTCACATCGGCGACATATTATTGGCCGGTCTGCCTACAATGGCTTGGTCCGAATTTCGGAACCGGCGGCAGGCCGGCCAATAACTTTTGCACGCACCCGGTGGATTCCTCTTGCCTCGGCATGGTTCCTGGGACAGCAGTGTGCACACCCGCAATCCAGGACTCAGGGAGCCCTATGAACGCCGTCCAGAGGTTCATCAGAAGCCGTGTGCTTCTGCTGACCGCGGCCATTTTGATCGTCGCCATGTGTTTGTCCGTATTCATCCAGAGCCAGTCGCAGGCCGCGCTGAACCGGACAGTGGATGAGAACTCACGCGGCCTGTACGACATTCTGGTCCAGGCCAAGTCCGCGAACACCAAGGACGGCGGGGCCCTCCTCCAGCCGGACATCGCGAATGGCCAGGGTGGCATCAGCTTCCCGCAACTCGAGAAGATCCGCGGGCTGAGCGGTGCGGCCGTCGCGGCGCCCATCAGCCTTGTCTCCCGGGTGACGCAGAACCTGGAAACTCCGCGGCTTGATGCCATGGATTACCTTGGCTACAACGCGGGCCTGGCTGGTGGAGCCACCGCGGGGGATCCGACTGGAACGGACGCCAAGAAATGGCCCGCACCGGAGTCCGTGCTCCCCGCGCAGCCCAAGAAGTACCGCCTGACCGCCACTGCCGTGAGCTCCGACGGGGTGTCCCAGCAGACCCTCTTCCAGACCAGTGCTGAAGGCACGCTCGGCAAGGGGCAGGTCGTAGAACAGCAGACTGCCGGCGGCAAGAGCATCCGCATCGCCGGCCCGGCGGGGGAGACCGGCATCAAGTTCCCCGCGCCTGCCGGTGGCTCGGAACACAACCTTTTCAATCTTTCCGTGGCGCTGCCCATGGCTCCCCAGGTCACCGAGTCGGTTGTCGCCGTCGACCCGACAGCTGAACGCGCGCTCCTGGGCTCGGCCGGAGACTTCCTCGCACCGCTGCAGAAGGCTCCGCCGCCCGACACCCGCAACGCCGGAGCCATCGGCCGCTACTTCGAACAACTCTTCGCGAAGAGCCCTACGCAGCAGGAACTCGAACAAGGCCCGGATTTCATGGGCGTCAACCTCAAATACTGGGCACCCCTCATGACCCAGTACCAGCAGGCAAAGCTGTCCGGCCAGCTCACGGATGCCTCGCAGGCCATCCCCTTGATCGTCCGGCAGGGAACTTCGCTGGATCTGAAGTATTCGGTCAAGATCCAGGAAATCGACGATTCGGGCAATGTCGTCAACGACGTCGGCACTGTCTCGCGTTCGCTGGACAAGGATTACCTGCCCTTCGTGTCAAAGTCGCCCTTCGCCCTGGAATGGCCTGGATCCACGGACCACAGCCAGTTGCTCGGCAACACGGGCAACTTCAGCCAAGGCCTGTACCAGCCCGCCCAGTGGAGCACGGACTTCGCAGGGGCACCCAAGTACACGGACGGCGCAACCTCCGCGAATGGAGCCGTCGGCAAGTCCGCAACACCGGGCGACTGGGTAACCGTCAACAAGCTGCCCGAGAAATCGGCCTTCGGGGCGATGGTGGACCAGAGCCAGCGCAAGCCCGTCGATGAACGTTCGTACCGGGAGAACCTCTCCACCGGCTCGAAGCCGGCCACTCCGCTGCCCATGGTCTATGGAACGTTCGATCCGGCCCAGATCCAGAAGGCGGCCGGCGACGTCAACAAGCTGCCTTTGGGCGGCTATGACCCGGCACCGATGACGCTCCAGAAGGATGCTTCGGGCAATGACACCGCAGCCAAGGGCCTCAAGCCTTCGTTGAGCGCCACCGGCCTGGTCAGCCAGTCCGCCGGCGCCATCACCGACTACTACGGCCTTGCCGCAGCGCGCGGTTACGACTCCAACGCCAACGTCATCGACGCCGTCCGGGTCCGCGCCAGCGCGCCGGGCAACTGGAAACAAGCCCAACCGGAGGTCGACAAGCTCGCGGCCCAGATCCGCGACATGGGTCTCGAAGCCACAGTGGTGGCCGGCTCCGCGCGTGAAGACGCCAACATCTTCGTTCCGGGATACTCCAAGGACGACGCCGGCAAGGAATCCGCGCTGGGCACCGTGCAGCAGTCGTGGGTCCGGCAGGATGCCGCCGACGCCGTTTCCGGTTCCCTGACGGGCACCAATATCACCCTCCTCTTCCTGACACTGTGCGGGGCCACCCTCCTGACCGGCGCTTCGACAGTCAGCTATATCCGCCAGCGTCGCAGCGAAGCCGGGATACTCCGTGCCATGGGCTGGACCCAAAGAAAGATCCGCAGCTGGGTCCTTGAGGAGTTCGGCATCGGTGCGGCGATCGTTGCCGTGGCTGGCATTGCGCTGAGCCTTCTGAGCTGGAATCTGGCTACCGTCATTGTTTCCGCATCAGTGCTGCTCATTTACTGCGCAGCCGCGTACATCGCGGCCCAGCAATTGCGGCACCGCGACGTCGTCGACCAGGAACCCCAACACGACGAGCGGCTGATCGCAGTTGATTCGCCCCTGACGTTTGCGTACCGCCAACTGGTCACCCACCGGTTCAGCTCGGTGGCGCTGGCCGTGGCCGTGGGCGTGTTCGGAGCGGCGGTTGGTGCCCTGATCGCCTTGCTCATCGACATCCCGCGCGCAGCCGGGGCCAGTGCCCTCAGCGGCCTTGCCTCCGCCACCGTCGCGCTGCCGAGCGTCATCCTGGCAGTCTGCGGCGTGCTCGTGGGCCTCGTGCTGACCCTGGTCACCGGTCGCTTCGAGCTCCAGGCCAGGCGCGAGCAGCTCGGCACGCTCAGGGCCATGGGCTGGAACCCGGACATGCTGGGACAGGTCCGATTCTTCGAAAATGCCTTGGTCGGAGCCGCGGCACTGATCCTGGGCGTCCTGGGGGCGCTGGGCCTGGGCCTGCTGCTCGCTCCCTATGCCGCACTTTGGGCCGCTTTGGCCGGAGTGGTGGCAGTACTTTGCTGGATTCCCATTGCAACGAAAGTGGTCAAATGACTGACAATCTCGAACCCGATCTGACCGCGACCACGGAATCCACCGACGAGTCGTTCCAGACCCGCGCCAACACCATCGTGAGGGCTGCGGACCACGGCATGCCCTTGCAGTTGAGCAACATCACCATCCGCTACGGCGGCGACAAGGGCGGGGCGGAGCCGGTCACCGTCGTCGAGGACTTCAACCTGACCCTGCACGCCGGTGAAATGCACTGTGTCGCCGGGCGAAGCGGCTCAGGCAAGACCAGCATCCTGACGGTGGGAGCGGGACTCACGCTTCCGACGTCGGGCCGTGTCCTCTGGGAGGGCGACTCCCTCGAGAAGATGGGCGACGACGAAATCGCCGACCGCCGCCGCGCCCTGATCGGGTACGTGGACCAGGGCGGCGCCTTGATCGACGGCATGAGCGCTTTGGAGAATGTGCTGTTGCCGGCCGTTCCCGACGGCGAAGTGGAGCAGCGCACCGAAATGGCCAAGGACCTGCTTGACCTGGTGGGCCTCGGCCGGCGCATGCGCCACCGTCCGGCACAGCTTTCCGGTGGTGAGCGCCAGCGTGTCGCGATCGCCCGCGCCCTGATCCTGGGCACCCGCGTCCTGGTGGTCGACGAGCCAACGGCCAGCCTGGACCGCACCTCTGCCAACCGCATCATCAGCATCCTGAAGGACACCACCAGTGACGGGATTGCCGTGCTGGTGGCGTCGCACGACCACGAGCTTGTCAGGCTCAGCGATACGCTGACTGAATTGAACTAGCAACCGATGCCTCCGGACCGGTCGCCATATGCGGCCGGTCCGGTCTTCCATCTCCAAGAGAAGGTAACTTCGTAGAGTGACGTCTCCAGATAAACCCCCGTTCTACATCACCACTGCCATTACGTATCCGAACGGCGAGCCGCACATCGGGCATGCCTACGAGTACATCGCCACCGACGCGATGGCCCGTTTCAAGCGCCTCGATGGCTATGACGTGATGTTCTTGACGGGCACGGACGAGCACGGCATGAAGATTGCCCAGGCGGCGGAGAAGGAAGGCATCACGCCGAAGCAGCTCGTGGACCGGAATGCCGAAATCTACAAGGCTGCCCACGCTGCCTTGGGTATTTCCTACGACCGCTTCATCCGCACGACGGACGCCGATCACTACGCCGCTTCCCAGGCCATCTGGAAGAAGATGGAAGCCAAAGGCGACATCTACTTGTCCAAGTACGAGGGCTGGTACTCAGTCCGCGACGAGGCTTATTACACCGAGGACGAGACCGTCCTGAAGGACGACGGCGGCCGCTACTCACGCGATACCGACACGGAAGTGACCTGGACCGCGGAGGAGAGCTACTTCTTCCGGCTGTCCGCCTACCAGGACAGGTTGCTGGCCTTGTACGAGGAGCAACCGGAATTCGGCGCTCCCCAGTACCGCTTCAACGAGGTCATCAGCTTTGTCAAGCAGGGCCTGCAGGACTTGTCCATCAGCCGGACGACTTTCGACTGGGGCGTCCCGGTTCCGGGGAACGACAAGCACGTCATGTACGTGTGGGTTGATGCCCTGACCAATTACCTGACCGGGGTCGGCTACCCGGATGCCGATTCGGAGGCGTTCCGTAAGTTCTGGCCGGCAGACGTCCACATCATCGGCAAGGACATCTCCCGGTTCCATGCGATCTTCTGGCCCGCCTTCCTCATGAGCGCCGGCCTGGAACTGCCCAAGCGGGTCATGATCCATGGCTTCCTGACCAACAATGGCGTCAAGATGTCCAAGTCCCTCGGCAACGTGGTGGCGCCCAAGGACTTCGTGGATCAGTACGGCCTGGACCAGGTGCGCTTCTTCTTCCTCCGCGAAGTGCCCTTCGGCGCCGACGGCAGCTACAACCACGAGGCCATTGTGGGCCGCATGAACGCGGACCTTGCCAACAACTTCGGCAACCTGGCGCAGCGTTCACTGTCCATGGTGGCCAAGAACTGCGAAGGCAAGGTGCCGGTTCCCGCCGAGTTCTCGGCCGAGGACTCGGCGCTGCTGGCACAAACGGGCGAACTGCTGGACCTGGCCCGCGCAGCCTTCGACAAGCAGGAATTCAGCCGCGCCCTCGAGGCGATCTGGGCCGTCCTGGGTGACACGAACGCGTACTTCGCCGAGCAGGCCCCGTGGGTGCTGCGCAAGACCGACGTCGAGCGCATGAACACGGTCCTGTACGTCACGCTGGAAGTAGTCCGGATCGTGGCGATACTCGTCCAGCCGGTCATGCCGACGTCGGCGGCCAAGCTGCTCGAGGTGCTGGGACAGCCCGACGGCGAGGCGCGCCAGTTCGCGGCCATCGCCACGCCGATCGTCCCCGGCACGGAGCTCCCGGCTCCGGCCCCGGTCTTCCCGCGTTACGAAGAGCCCGCCGAATCCTAAACGCCCGCTCACATACGGCGCCTTTTGGGCAAACGCCCGCTCACATACGGCGCCTGACGCGAACGCCCGCTCACCTATACGGTGCCTGACGCGAACGCCCGCTCACATACGGCGCCTGACGCGAACGCCCGCTCACCTATACGGTGCCTGACGCGAACGCCCGCTCAGATCCGGTCCGTCGGCCATGCAGATCGGAGCGGGCGTTTGTCTTTTCTCCCTCTTATGTGAGCGAGGATCGACGGAACGTGCCATATATGTGAGCGGGCGTCGGGAGCCCGGGGCGTTCAAATGGTGAGACAATTTTGACCAGAATGTGGATGCGTTGGCAGTCTGAAAACATGAGCGCAACGCAATCCGCCGCAACGATCAACCTGGCTGTCATTCCCGGCGACGGCATTGGCCCCGAAGTCATTGCCGAAGCCCTCAAGGTCCTGGAAAAGGTCGTCGCCGAAGAGGGCGTCACCCTGGAGCAGACTGAATACAAGCTCGGAGCCCAGCACTGGCTGGAAACCGGCGAAACCCTCCCGGACGAGGTCCTGGCCGACCTGCGTACCCGCGACGCCATCCTCTTCGGCGCTGTCGGCGCGGCCCCGGGGGACACCCGCATTCCTTCCGGCATCATCGAGCGCGAGATGCTGCTCAAGCTTCGCTTCAGCCTCGACCACTTCGTGAACCTGCGCCCGTCGCGGCTCTACGGCACGGTGGGTAGCCCGCTCGCCAATCCCGGCACCATCGATTTCATCGTGGTCCGAGAAGGTACCGAGGGGCCGTACGTCGGCAACGGCGGTACGCTGCGCGGCGGGACCCCCCATGAGGTTGCCACCGAGGTATCGCTCAACACTGCCCACGGCGTCGAGCGCGTGGTCCGTGACGCCTTCCGCCGCGCCAGCGAGCGTCCCCGCAAGCATGTCACCCTGGTCCACAAGCACAACGTCCTGGTCTTCGCGGGCCATTTGTGGAAGCGCACTGTCGAGGCCGTGGCCAAGGAATTCCCCGAGGTCACCCACGATTACCTGCACATCGACGCCGCCACCATCTTCATGGTCACCGATCCCTCCCGCTTCGACGTGATCGTCACCGACAACCTCTTCGGCGACATCATCACAGACCTCGCCGCTGCCATCACCGGGGGCATCGGGTTGGCAGCCTCGGGCAACATCAATATGGACCGGACTGCGCCCTCCATGTTCGAACCCGTCCACGGGTCCGCCCCGGACATCGCCGGGCAGCAGAAGGCGGATCCAACCGCCGCCATCCTGTCCGCGGCCCTGCTGCTGGACCACCTCGGCTACACGACGGCCGCCCGGAGGATCGAAACCGCCGTCGTCGCCGATATCGAAAGCCGCGACGGCGATAGCCGCAGCACCGCGGCCATCGGCGACGCCATCGCTGCCGCACTCTAGGGCCTGTACTGGCACTTTGGGGTCGGTACCCGGGCGTAAGCTTTACTTGAATTATTTACCTGCTGCCGTGGTCCGTCGCTGAACCATATCCTCCAAGAGATGGTTCGCTCTGCCTGGTAGCCGACTGGAGGAAACATGACTCAGACTGCCCACGGCGTCGAATTCAGCCAGCAGCTCTCGGAGACCCCGAAGTCTGCTGAGGAGCGTGCAGCTATCCTGGCAAACCCGGGATTTGGCGACTACTTCACCGACAACACCGTCATTGTCGACTACAGCGTTGACACAGAGGGCAAGGGCGGTTGGCACAGCGCCCGCGTCGAGGCCTACGGACCGATTTCCCTGGATCCGTCGGCGGCGGTGCTGCACTACGGCCAGGAGATCTTCGAAGGACTCAAGGCTTACCGCCACGTTGACGGCTCCGTGTGGACGTTCCGTCCCGAGGCCAACGCTGCCCGCCTGAACAAGTCGGCGCGCCGCCTCGCCCTCCCGGAACTCCCCGAGGAATACTTCCTCGGCGCCATCCGCGAACTCGTGCAGGCGGACAAGGAATGGGTTCCGTCCGGCGACGGCGAAGCCCTGTACCTGCGCCCGTTCATGATCGCGACGGAGGCGTTCCTGGGTGTCCGCGCGGCCCGCGAGGTCTCGTTCCGGGTCATCGCTTCTCCGGCCGGCAACTACTTCGGCGGCGAGCTCAAGCCGGTATCCATCTGGATCTCCCGTGAATACGCGCGCGCCGGCCGCGGCGGCACCGGTGCAGCCAAGTGCGGTGGAAACTACGCCGCATCACTGATTGCCCAAATGGAAGCCGAGGAGAACGGCTGCAAGCAGGTCCTCTTCCTGGACCACTTCAACGACGACGCCGTCGAGGAACTCGGGGGCATGAACGTCTTCTTCGTCATGAAGGACGGCTCACTCGTCACTCCTGCACTCACCGGAACCATCCTCGAAGGCGTGACCCGTTCGTCCGTCATCCAGGTGGCGAAGGACATGGGCCGCGAGGTGTCCGAGCGCAAGATCACCCTTGCCGAGTGGCGCGACGGCGTTGCCTCCGGTGAAATCGCCGAGGTCTTCGCTTGCGGCACCGCGGCTGTCATCACGCCCATCGGAGTTCTCAAGGACAAGACCGAGTTCATCGGCTCCGAGGACGCCAAGGCCGGCGAAACCACCATGGCCATCCGCCAGCAGTTGCTCGGCATCCAGACCGGAACGGTCGAGGACAAGCACGGCTGGCTCACCCGCCTGGCTTAAGGTTCAGCAGAGCGCCCGACGGCGGCCCCCCACTGCGGTGGGCGGGTCGCCGTCGTCGGTTAACCCGCAAGCGGGCTGTTGCCGGGGCTGCCTTGCCGGATCCGCGGTTCGATGAGTGCTTCCATCTTGGACTGCAGATACTGCTGGCCCGCTGCGGACGGATGATCGCCGTCGGGACCAATGAGGTCCGCAGCGTCGTTCATGATCCAGCCGAGGTCGATGGGATCAACGAAGTCGGCGCCGGCTTTCGCGGCAGCGGCCCTGTCCTGGTCGCGGATGTTGAGCCTTTCCGCCTCGGGCGTTCCCGTGTACGACGGCGGCCCGACCACCACGATGTCGGCGTCGGGAGCGCGGGACTTGACTGCGGCAAACGCGCGCGCTGCCGCGGCCTCGGTTTCCCCGGGGGTGGTTCCCATGTCATTTTCGGAACCGAAGAACAACACCAAGCGCGTCGCTTCCGTTACCGCCGTGTCCACCTGGGAACCGAAGGTCGATCCGTTGTCGCCGGCGCTGACATAACCGCTGCCATCATGCGCGGCATTGACGATGGTCGCATGGAACTGCTGAAAGCCGGGGTCCTTCTCCACAAGATTGGGCCAGGCATCGGCTGGGGAAGTGCCGTGTCCCGTGCTGAGGGAGTCTCCGATAATCACCACAGTGGGCTGGCCCGGGGCCGCGGCGGACCGTGGCCCGGTGTCGGAGGAACAAGCGCTGAGGAAGGCGAGGGCTGAAAGACAGACTGTTGCGATCGCCGTCGTCCGGAGTCCGTGTCTCCGGGGTTGGCTCCGCAGCAATTCGACCACTCCTCCGCAACTGTCGCCTAGCGTCCTTCCCAGTGCCTTGGCACCATGCTACGTCGTATGCCGTGCCGGCCCCGAGGCACCCGGCTTTCCGTTCCCGGGTCCGTCCACGCCGTGTGCCAAGATGGAGAAGTGAATCCGGCCAGTGACTCCTCTTTCCAGAACAGCAGTCCCTTCACCCGCTCGCTGCTCGCACCCAATCCGGGCCCGATGAGCCTCGACGGCACCAATTCGTACATCATTGCGGGTCCGGACGCCCGGGGAGTTGTCATCGTCGATCCCGGACCGCTCGACGAATCCCACCTGGCTGCACTCGCCGCTGCAGGAACGGTGGAGCTCGTTCTCATCACCCATCGCCACAAGGACCACACGGAGGCCTCCGTGCGCTTCCATGAACTCACCGGCGCGCCCGTCCGCGCGGCGGATCCGGTGCAGTGCCATGGCGGCGAGCCGTTGCGGGCTGGCGAGGTCATCCAAGCCGCGGGAGTGGAGATCCGCGTGCTGGCCACGCCAGGCCATACCTCCGACTCAGTCTGCTTTCACCTTCCGGGTGACGGACCGGATGGCTCGGTGCTGACGGGCGATACCATCCTGGGGCGGGGCACCACCGTCCTGGACTATCCCGACGGACGGCTTGGGGATTACCTCTCTAGCCTCGACACACTCGAAAGCCTCGGTCCGGCGACGCTGTTGCCCGCGCACGGCCCCGTCCTGCCGGCCGTCGACGCGGTATGCCGCGAGTACCGGGCCCACAGGGAGATGCGCCTGGACCAGATCCGTGAGGCCCTGGCGCGGCTCGGGGCCCAAGCCGGGGTCCAGGCAGTCACCGATGCGGTGTATCCCGACGTCGATCCTTCCGTTCGGTGGGCCGCTGAAACCTCGGTGGCGGCGCAATTGGACTATCTGCGCGCCTAGCGTACCGTCCGCAGTGCGCGCGTAGCGTCCGCCTGCGGACGGTACGCTAGAACCCATGCGTATCGCCCGGTTTGTTGTTGATTCTGATCCCGTCTACGGCGTCGTTGAAGGTGAGCCCGGCAGTGAAGTCATCACTGTCATCCACGGCGACCCCTTCTTCAACGGCGTCGAGCGGACCTCGGTCCGCCACAAGCTGGAGGACGTTCGCCTTCTGGCACCGATCATTCCGCGCAGCAAGGTCATCGGCGTCGGGCGGAACTTCGCCGAGCATGCCCGGGAGTTGGGCAATGAGGTCCCGCAGCATCCCTTGCTTTTCCTGAAGCCGAACACCGCCGTCGTTGGCCCCAACGATCCGATCGTGTTGCCGGAGTTCTCGGAGGAAGTCTCCTTCGAAGCGGAACTCTGCGTCGTCATTGGCCGCATTTGCAAGGACGTGCCCGAAGACCGCGTGGACGACGTCATTTTCGGTTACACCTGCGGAAATGACCTCACGGCCCGCGACGTCCAGAAGACGGACCTGCAGTGGGCCCGTGCCAAGGGCTTCGACACCTCCGCGCCGCTCGGCCCGTGGATCGAGACGGAACTCGATCCCGAAGACCTGGCCATCAAGGGCTGGCTCAACGGCGAACTCCGCCAGGACGGCAGCACCAACCAGATGATCCGCGGCGTGCGGGAGCTGGTGTCGATCGTTTCGCAGGCTTTCACCCTGCTTCCCGGTGATGTCATCATGACCGGGACTCCTGCCGGCGTCGGGCTGGTCCAGGAGGGCGACCGCTACGAGGTCGAGATCGAAGGCATCGGCCGCTTGTCCAACCCGGTAGTGCGCCGGTAAGGCTTTGGCGGGCCGCCGCAGGTCCCGCCGCCCCTAGTGGCACTGGGGATTCCGCCCACTGCCACGGGGTAAAGTTGGAACCATTATGACTACTGTTGCTGCGTCGAACTCTGCCGCCATTCCTGCCGTGACCGCCGAAACCCCGGTCCGCGTCCGGTTCTGCCCCTCGCCCACCGGAACTCCGCACGTTGGATTGATCCGTACGGCCTTGTTCAACTGGGCCTACGCGCGGCACACCGGTGGCAAGCTGATTTTCCGGATCGAGGACACCGACTCCGCCCGCGACAGCGAGGAGAGCTACCACCAACTGCTTGACGCGCTGAAGTGGCTCGGCATCGACTGGGACGAGGGCGTGGAAGTTGGCGGGCCGCACGAGCCGTACCGCCAGTCGCAGCGCGGCGACATGTACCAGGACGTCATCGCCAAGCTCAAGGCCGGCGGCCACATCTATGAGTCATTCTCCACTCCCGAGGAGATCGAGGCACGACACCGCGCTGCCGGGCGCGATCCCAAGCTCGGCTACGACGGCTTTGACCGCCATGTCACCGAGGAACAGCTCGCACAGTACAAGGCCGAGGGCCGCAACGCCGTGTTGCGCCTGCGCATGCCGGACGAAGACCTGACCTTCAACGACCTCGTGCGGGGGGAGATCACGTTCAAGGCCGGATCGGTGCCCGACTTTGCCGTGGTTCGTGCCAACGGAGCCCCGTTGTACACGCTGGTGAACCCCGTGGACGATGCACTCATGGGGATCACGCACGTCCTCCGCGGCGAGGATCTGCTCAGCTCCACTCCGCGGCAGATCGCCCTCTACCGGGCGCTCTACGCCATCGGCGTGGCCGAATACATGCCCGAGTTCGGCCACCTTCCCTACGTCATGGGCCAGGGCAACAAGAAGCTTTCCAAGCGCGATCCGGAATCCAGCTTGTTCCTGCACCGGGAACGCGGCTTCATCCGCGAAGGATTGCTCAACTACCTGTCCCTCCTGGGCTGGTCCCTGAGCGCTGACGAGGACATCTTCACCGTGGAGCAGCTCGTGGCCAGCTTCGACATCCACGATGTCCTGGGCAACCCTGCGCGCTTCGACATCAAGAAGGCCGAAGCCATCAACGGAACGCACGTCCGCATGCTCAGCCCGGAGGATTTCCGCCAGCGGCTTGTGCCGTACCTGCGTGCCGCAGGCTTCGTGGGGGAGATCCTGACTCCGCGCCAGGAAGAGATCCTCGCCGAGTCCGCGCCGCTGGTCCAGGAAAGGATCACCCTGCTGGGCGAGGCTCCGGAGATGCTCGCCTTCCTGTTCAAGAACGACGACGCGATCGACGTCGCCGACGACGCCCGCAAGGGCCTCCCCGAGAACCTGGGCGAGGTGCTGGACGCCGCATTGGCAGCATTGGAACCGCTCGCGGACTGGACAGCGGAAAGCATTCAGACAGCCCTCAAGCAGGCTTTGGTGGAGGATCTTGGCATCAAGCCGCGCCTTGCATTCGGCCCCGTGCGCACGGCAATTTCCGGCCGCCGCATATCGCCGCCGCTGTTCGAATCGATGGTCATCCTGGGCAAGGAATCCTCGCTCACCCGCTTGCGCGCGTTCCGCGGCTAGTCCAGGCACGCCGTGATCCACGCACTTCATGAGTCATTCCGCACGGTCCGGGGCGTCCTGTTCGACATCGACGACACCTTGGTGGACCTTGAGTACGCCATGACCACGGCCCTGCGTGACGTCAGCGAACACCTCCTGCCCGGCCTGGACCAGGCCGGGTGGGAGAAGTTCGGACGGATCTTTACGCACGAAACCACGCATTTCTATGACCGGTACCTCGCCGGTGAATTGACGTTCAACGAGCAGCGGCTGCTGCGCGGCCGTGCGGCGCTGGGGCATTTCGGCGTCGAGCTTGGCGGCGAGGACTCCCACACGTGGCTCAACGACTACTCGCGCCTGCAGCCCAGTTATGTCAGGGCCTTCAGCGACGTCCTGCCGGTCCTCGATGCCCTGGACGGCCTTGGCATCCCTTATGGCGCCGTGAGCAACAACGTCCATGACTACCAGCGGGTCAAGCTCGACAGCGCAGGACTCGCGCGGGTGTCGGTTCTCGTCGGCACGGACACCGTGGGCGTGCCCAAGCCGGACCCCGCCATTTACCTGGAAGGGGTCCGCCGCTTGGGCACCACCCCGGCTGAGACCCTTTTCGTGGGCGACAACCAACTTCTCGACGCCGACGGCGCCACTGCCGCCGGATTGCGCGGCATCTGGCTGAACCGCACCGGCGAGCCCGACTCCGATTTCTCCGGCCGGGAAATAGATTCCTTGACGCGGTTGCTCGCCTGAGGCTTCCGCTACCCGGCCAGCCGGAACTTGCGCAGGAAAACGAACGCCCCGACGGAACCCGCCCCCAGGACGCCCACAAGCCCGAGCGCCGTGCCGGTATCCGATTTCCCGGTCATGCTCGACGGCGATACCGCCGCAGCTCCCTGATGGAGTTCCGTGGTGCCCGCCGCGATTCGCGCATTTCCATCCGCGAGTTTGTTGGCACCGGTGGACAACTGGGCCGAGCCCGCCGCCAGTTTGGCATTTCCATCCGACAACTTGGAGGCACCCGCTGCCAACGCAGTGGAACCGTCCAGGAGGCCGGGGGAGGAGGGATCCGCGGGGCTGCCCTTGATTCCGGTCATCAACGAGTCAGTGCCCGCAGCCAAGCGTGACGTTCCGTCTGTCATGCTGGCGGTGGCCTTGAGGAGACCCGGATGCTCGGGGTCGCCCGGTACGCCGTCCATGCCCACACGGATCTTTGCAGTCCCATCGGCGAGCATTTGGGTTCCCAGGACAACGCCCGGGGACGCTGGATCCTGGCTGTTGAGCTTCTGGGCCAGAGTGGCGAAACCGGCCGTCAGCTTGCCGGTCCCTGCCGCCAGCTTCCCCGTGCCGTCGGCAAGCCGGCCGGTGCCGTCATGCAGTTGGGTCGCTCCGGCCGAAAGCTGGCCCGCGCCGGCCTGCAATTGCGAAGCTCCCGCGTCAAGGCGGTGTGCGCCATCGTTGAGCGCATTGATCTGGGCCTTAAGCGCTGCCAGCGGCACCACGCCCTGGATGCCGTTGGCGGCGTCGGCGAGCTGCTGTAGCCCCTGGGCCAACGCGGCGGAGCCCGTTCCCTTGGTGGGGTCGTCGCCCGCTCCGGGGTAACCTTTGAGCTGATTGGTACCCGCAGCGAGCCTGGAGGCGCCCGCGTCGAGTTGCGCAGCACCGGCGTCGAGCTGGGCGGCTCCGTTGTTCAGCTGGTTCGCGCCGTTGTTCAGTTGAGTGGCGCCGTCGCCGAGATTGTTCTCAGCGTTGCCGCCGGGCGTCGGAGTCAGCGCCGCGGAAAGTTGCACGGCACCGGCTGCGAGCTTCTGCGCGCCGTCGTCCACTTTATAGACCCCCGGCGCAAGCTTGGCGTTGACGTCATTCTGGATTTTCACGGCACCTGTAGCGAGTTTGTCTGCTCCGTCCTTTAGCTGCTGGGCTCCAGGGGCCAGCTTGCCTTGGATTCCGTTCTGGACTTTTGAGGCGCCATCCGCCAGCTTCGCCGCACCTGTCCCGGCCTCCGCAGCTCCGCCTGCAAGCCTCGCTGCGCCGTCTTTTAGCTGGCCGGCGCCGGCAGAGGCCTGTGCGGCACCGTCATCGAGCTGCGCCGACCCTGCCGCGATCTTCCCGATGACCAAGGTGTAGAAGCCGAGGAGGGCTATGAGCAGAAGTGCGAGTACGGCGATGGCGATGATCTGGGCACGGCTTCGTGTTCTGGTGGCATTGGCAGGGTTCGGTGTCATGGGCAGTTCCTCTCGATGACTTCCCGGCAGCGGCACTGCTGCCGGGGATCCCCCCATGTGACGCAGCCAACAGGCGTTCCGGCCTGGAGCTGTGCCACGAAACAAGTGCGTGGCGTTGGTTACCGATTGGTAACTTACCGAGAGTAAACCTAGGATCCGGTCGATTGCAAGGGTTTTTCCCAGTTTGTCCTTTCGTTCGGGACGGGGCCGGGCCGGCCTCGCGCCTGCGTGCTCGATTTGTGTGCATCGAAAGTCTCGGGTAAAGTAATTACTCGTGCTGAGGGGCACGGAGCGAAGGTTTACGCCATCGAATCCGGCCTAAAAGTGCCAATGGGATATGGTGTAATTGGCAACACTACGGTTTCTGGTACCGTCATTCTAGGTTCGAGTCCTGGTATCCCAGCTCTGAATAATCCGCATATTTGTGCGGGAATTCGGAGTTTCTCATCGGTTTGCCGATTTGAAACAAGGCTGAATGTGTGAAATACTCATTCAGCTTGAATGCCGGAAGCGGAATTCACAAAGTGGTAAAAACAAAGTGCAAGGCCCCATCGTATAGCGGCCTAGTACGCTGCCCTCTCACGGCGGTAACGCGGGTTCGAATCCCGCTGGGGTCACCAATGAATCCCCCGGAACCAACAGGTTCCGGGGGATTTTTCTTTGTCTCGGTTGGATGGAACGTCGGACGCCGTACCTTTCTCCCCTTGTTTGCTGCGCGAAAGTCCAGGGGTGCGGCGATTCGCCGTGTCGCAAACGCTTTCCCGTTTCAAAAGAGGGGAACGCCGTACGGGTGGCGCTCAGGTGGTCTTTTGGAGGGCTTCCGCGGCGTCCCTGACTTTGATGAGCGTGCGCAGGTTCCGGGTGGTAGTGCTCGCTTTATAACGCGCCTTGGCGGCGAGCTTGCTGAAGGGGCTATCCAGGGTGCCTCCCGCCGGGGCGAGCCATGCCGAGGCCTCGGGACCCAGCCGGACATGCTCGACGCCGCCTTGCCCTGGTGCCCCGAGAGCCGTGCCGGCGTCGAATAGTTCATCCAACATGGCAGTGTCAGAGGCGAGGGTGATGTAGCTGTGCGTGGCTTTGTCGTCGGCCGGGTAGGGGCAGGCTTCGACTAGTTCGGCGACCCTTTCGGCGGTCAGGACCACCACCCAGGCGTCGTAGCCAAAGGCTTCCCTCAGGCACTTCTCAAACTGCTCCTTGACTCCCGCGGCGTCGAGCTCGCTCTTGAGTACCGCGTTGCCACTGGCCAGCAGTGTCTTGACGTCATTGAAGGGATACGCCGCGAGGGCCGCTTTGAGGTCGGCCATTTTGATGTTGATCCCGCCCACGTTGATCCCGCGCAGGAACACTGCAAAGCTGTTCATGCGCCTACCCTACCTGCGCCCCTCGACGAGAGGGGCGCCGCGGCGAAGCAGTCGGGAAACGGGACGCGGCTAGTCGTTGTTTTTACGCAGGGCTTCGGTCAATACCCGGGCGGCGTTGCAGACGACTTCGGCGTGGAGTCTTCCGGGCTGGCGGGTCAGGCGCTCGATGGGGCCGGAGATGGATACCGCGGCAATGACGCGGCCGGAAGGGCCGCGCACGGGTGCGGACACCGAGGCGACGCCAGGCTCGCGTTCGCCGAGGCTCTGGGCCCAGCCCCGGCGTCGTACTCCCGCCAGGACGGTGGGCGTAAAGCGGGCGTTCTGGAGTCCGTCCAAGAGGCGGTCGTGGTCTTCCCACGCCAACAGGATCTGGGCGGCGGAGCCGGCCTTCATGGAGAGCTGGGTGCCCACGGGAATGGTGTCGCGCAGGCCGATCGGGCGTTCCGCCGAAGCGACGCAGACACGCCAGTCGCCCTGGCGGCGGAAGATCTGGGCGCTTTCGCCCGTGGCGTCCCTCAATTGGATCAGGACAGGGCCGGCGGAAGCGATGAGCCGGTCTTCGCCGGCTGCCGAGGCAAGCTCGACAAGGCGGCTGCCGAGGACGAAGCGTCCTTGGATATCGCGGCTCACAAGGCGGTGGTGGACGAGTGCCAGCGCCAGTCGGTGCACGGTGGGGCGGGCCAGTCCCGTTGCTGCCACAAGTTGAGCCAAGGTGGTTGGCCCCGCCTCAAGTGCGTCGAGCACTTGGGCTGCTTTATCGATGACGCCGACTCCACTAGAATTGTCCATGTAATGATATTGCCGTCTCAATATCTGAGATGCAAGTTGTTTCACTGGCGCAGTTCGGATCGCTGATGTTCAGTGGAAGTAGTCAAGCCAACCGCAGCGAAGGGAGCAGGCCGTGGGAAAGACACTGGCCGAGAAAGTTTGGGATGCGCACGTGGTGCGCAAGGGCGAAGGCGAAGGAGCCAACGCCCAGCCCGATCTTCTGTTCATCGACCTGCACCTCGTGCATGAGGTGACCTCCCCGCAGGCCTTCGAGGGCTTGCGCCTCGCCGGACGCCCCCTGCGCCGCCCCGACCTCACCATCGCCACGGAGGACCACAACACGCCGACCCTGGACATCGACAAGCCGATCGCCGACCTGACCAGCCGGACGCAGATCCAGACCCTGCGCAACAACTGCAAGGAGTTCGGAGTCCGCCTGCACTCGCTCGGCGACGCCGAGCAGGGCATCGTGCATGTTGTCGGCCCGCAGCTGGGCCTCACCCAGCCCGGCATGACGGTTGTCTGCGGCGATTCGCACACCTCGACCCACGGTGCCTTCGGGGCACTCGCGATGGGCATCGGCACCTCCGAGGTGGAACACGTCATGGCCACCCAGACGCTGTCCCTCAAGCCGTTCAAGACCATGGCCATCAACGTCGAAGGCACCCTGCGCCCAGGCGTGTCGGCAAAGGACATCATCCTGGCAGTCATCGCCAAGATCGGCACCGGCGGTGGCCAGGGCTACGTCCTCGAGTACCGCGGCTCGGCCATCCGGGCCCTTTCCATGGATGCCCGCATGACCATCTGCAACATGTCCATCGAGGCCGGCGCCCGCGCCGGACTGGTGGCTCCGGACCAGACGACGTACGACTACATGTACGGCCGCCCGCACGCCCCGCAGGGCGAGGAGTGGGATGCCGCCGTCGAATACTGGAACACGCTGCACACTGACGATGACGCCGCTTTCGATGTCGAGGTGGACCTCGACGCCGATACCTTGGAGCCGTTCGTGACCTGGGGGACCAACCCGGGCCAGGGGATTTCGCTCAACGAAGCCGTGCCCTTCCCCGCGGACTTCGGTGACGAGAACGCCAAGCTGGCCGCGGAACGGGCCCTGCAGTATATGGGTCTCGAAGCCGGCACGCCCATGAAGGACATCCGGGTGGACACGGTCTTCCTGGGCTCCTGCACCAACTCCCGCATCGAGGACCTCCGTGCCGCGGCCGACGTCATCCGCGGACGGGAAAAGGACCCGAAGGTCCGGATGCTGGTGGTTCCCGGTTCGGCTCGTGTCCGCCTGGAAGCCGAAGCCGAGGGCCTGGACAAGGTGTTCAAGGAATTCGGCGCTGAATGGCGCTTCGCCGGCTGCTCCATGTGCCTGGGCATGAATCCGGACCAGCTGGAACCGGGGGAGCGCTGCGCGTCCACCTCGAACCGCAACTTCGAAGGCCGCCAGGGCAAGGGCGGCCGCACCCACCTGGTTTCGCCGGTCGTCGCCGCAGCCACGGCAGTACGCGGAACGCTGAGCTCGCCTTCGGACCTGGAGCCCGCCTCTGTTTCCGCATCCACCACCACCGACGCCGCCTAGGAGGATCCCCATGGAAAAGTTCACCACCCACACCGGCATCGGTGTCCCGCTGCGCCAGAGCAATGTTGACACCGACCAGATCATTCCAGCGGTCTACCTGAAGCGGATCACGCGTACCGGTTTCGAAGACGCCCTGTTCTCGGCGTGGCGCAAAGACCCGTCCTTCATCCTGAACCAGGAACCCTTCAACGCGGGCTCCGTGCTTGTGGCGGGACCCGATTTCGGTACCGGTTCGTCCCGCGAGCACGCGGTCTGGGCATTGAAGGACTACGGGTTCAAAGCTGTATTGTCTTCCCGGTTCGCGGATATTTTCCGCGGCAACTCGGGAAAGCAAGGGCTCTTGGCGGCCGAGCTTGCCCAGGACGACATCGAGCTCATCTGGAAGGTCCTCGAAAACGCGCCCGGCACCGAAGTCAAGGTGGACCTCGTGTCCAAGACGGTTGAGTGCGGTAACGTCGTGGCACCCTTCGAGATCGATGACTACACCCGTTGGCGCCTCCTCGAGGGCCTGGATGACATCGGGCTGACGCTCCAGCACGAGGAAGACATCACGGCCTACGAGGCCACGAGGCCTTCCTTCAAGCCGAAAACCCTCCCCGCGCGAATCCAGTAGCTCGCATCAACGAGCTTCTGCGCCGTGAAAGGACCGGCGCACCCGAAGGAACGGGTGCGCCGGTCCTTTTCATGTGCGTGGCACTCCGGTTGGCCGGGCACGAACGCGGGGTCACTTACGGCCCATGCCGGGCGGCAACATGGGCCGTAAGTGACCCCGCGTCGCGGAAAGGCCAGCCCGCCGCGTCGTATGTGGAGAAGTCCGCCATGCAATGCCGATTCCGTCCCCTTCAGCACCAGCAAACCCGCCTTCGCCACGCCCCTCCATTTCGAATCGGTAACGTCAGCTTTTATGCTTAGCTGGAGCCTTCGTAAGTGTGGGGGCATCAACTCGTGAGGAAACCGGTATAGATGAGTAGTGTTCTGACAATCCGCGGCGGCGTCCCCTTGACCGGCCGCGTCACCGTCAGAGGTGCCAAGAACCTTGTTCCCAAGGCCATGGTGGCTTCCCTCCTCGGCAACGAACCCTCGGTGCTGAGGAACGTTCCGGAGATCAAGGACGTGGAGGTCGTCACCAGCCTGTTGCAGCTTCATGGCGTGACTGTCCAGAAGGATCCCGTCACCGGCGATCTCACCCTGGACCCCAAGAATGCGAAGACTGCGTCCAGTACCGCTATCGACGCACACGCCGGCGACTCCCGCATCCCGATCCTGCTGTGCGGTCCGTTGATCCATGCCATCGGCGAAGCATTCATTCCCGATCTCGGCGGCTGCAAGATCGGCGACCGGCCGATCGACTACCACTTGAACGTGCTCCGCCAGTTTGGCGCCGTCGTCGAAAAGCGCCCGGGTGGCATCCACATCTCCGCTCCCAAGGGCCTCCATGGCGCGAAGATCTCCCTCCCGTACCCGTCGGTGGGAGCTACGGAGCAAGTCCTGCTGAGCGCCACGCGCGCAGAGGGCATCACCGAACTCAGCGGTGCCGCCACCGAACCGGAAATCATCGACCTCATCGCTGTGCTCCAGAAGATGGGCGCCATCATCAGCGTCCAGACCGATCGCACCATCCGGATCGAAGGCGTCCGCGACCTGGGCGGCTACGACCACCGCGCCCTGGCAGACCGCAATGAATCGGCGTCGTGGGCTTCGGCCGCCTTGGTGACGCGTGGAGACATCTTTGTTGAAGGTGCTTCCCAGCGGGACATGATGACTTTCCTCAACACCTACCGCAAGGTGGGCGGCGGCATGGACATCCGCGAGGACGGCATCCGCTTCTACCACCCCGGCGGAAAGCTGAGCCCCCTCGTCCTTGAAACGGACGTGCACCCGGGCTTCATGACCGATTGGCAACAACCACTCGTGGTCGCCTTGACGCAGGCTGAAGGCGTATCGATCGTCCACGAAACCGTGTACGAGAACCGTTTCGGCTTCACCGACGCGCTGACCCGCATGGGCGCAACCATCCAGGTCCACCGCGAATGCCTTGGAAGCGTGCCATGCCGCTTCGGCCAGCGCAATTTCCTGCATTCCGCCGTCGTCTCGGGACCTACTCCGCTGCGGGGCACCGACATTGACATTCCCGACCTCCGTGGCGGATTCAGCCACCTTATTGCGGCGCTTGCCGCGACCGGTACGTCCAGGGTGACCGGGATCGACATCATCAACCGAGGCTACGAGCGTTTCACTGAAAAGCTCGCCGGGCTGGGCGCCGATTTCGACCTCACCGAATCCAAGTAACGGGGGATACCTTGAAGGAATCGGCCCAGAGCCGTGCCATGTTCGCTGTTCTTGCGGGAGTTGCGCGACCGCTCATGAACATCCTCATGGCAAAGAAGTGGGAGGGGACCGAAAAGCTTCCCGCGCGTGGCTTCATTGCGGCTCCGAACCACTGCACCGAAATCGACCCGATTGTGGTGGGGCACATGCTCTACAACATGAAGCGTCCACCGCATTTCCTCGCGAAAGCCGGCCTCTTCAAGGTCCCCGTCCTGGGTAACCTTTTGCGCGCTGCGAACCAGATTCCCGTGGAGCGCTCGACGGCGGGCGCGAACCGTTCGTTGCAAGCCGCCCAGGAAGTGGTGGATGCCGGCGGTGCCATCATCATTTACCCTGAGGGCACGCTGACGCGCGATCCTGATTTGTGGCCGATGAAGGGTCACACGGGCGCGGCGCGCCTGGCGCTCCAGACCGGTGCTCCCGTGGTTCCCATCGCCCATTGGGGTGCCCAAGAGGTGTTCCCCCGGTACGCCAAGCGCCTGCATGTCTTCCCACGGAAGACTTCCCGCATCTTGGTCGGCGATCCGATTGATCTCGGCGCTTTTGAAGGCCGACCGCTGGATCGGGCTACCCTGGTTGAGGCTACGGACGTCATCATGGACGCCATCACGGAGCTCCTTGCAACCTTGCGCGGGGAGGAACCGCCCAAGGAACGCTGGGACCCTGCCGCCCACAACCAGTCCAAGCACGGTCGCTTCCAAGCGACTGAAGGAACCTCGGGCGCCGACGCCACGGACGGACAGAAGTGACCTCCGGGGAAGAACTCATAGGCGATAACGGTGTTGTCGCCGTGCTTGGCGCGGGATCCTGGGGTACCACATTCGCGAAAGTCCTGGCGGATGCTGCGATAGCCACCGGTGCGGAGCGGATCATCCGGATTTGGGGCCGGCGGGACGAAGTGGTTGCCCAGATCAACACGGAGCACCGTAACGCCCAGTACCTGAAAGACATTGCGCTGCCCGATTCCATCACGGCCTCCACGGATGTGGCCGAAGTCCTTGCGGGCGCCGGGATCGTCATTCTGGCCGTGCCGGCGCAGTCGCTTCGGCTTCAACTGCGCAAATGGAAACCACTCGTCGCCCCCGGCGCCGTGGTCGTTTCCCTCATGAAGGGCCTTGAACTCGGTACCGATTCCCGCATGAGCCAAGTGATTTCCGAGGAACTCGACATTCCGCAGGAACGGGTCGCCGTCGTTTCAGGCCCCAACCTGGCAATGGAGATCGCGCGCCGGGAACCCACGGCCTCCGTGGTGGCATGCAGCGACGAAACAACGGCTGCATCATTCGCGCTCTACTGCACCGCGCCGTACTTCCGCCCCTACACGAGCAACGACGTGGTCGGCGTCGAAATCGGGGGAATCGTGAAAAACGTGATCGCCCTCGCCGTCGGCATCTGCGAAGGCAAGCAAATGGGCGACAATACCAAGGCATCCGTGATCACTCGCGGCCTTGCGGAAACCTCCCGGTTGGCGCTTGCCCTCGGTGGCGAGGCACGCACCATGGCTGGCCTCGCCGGGCTCGGAGACCTCGTTGCCACCTGCTCTTCGCCCTTGTCCAGGAACCATACGGCAGGACGCTTGCTCGGCGAAGGTTTGACGCTGGAACAGGTCACCGAGCGCATGACCCAGACGGCGGAAGGCATCAAATCCGGGTACGCTGTCTACGAACTAGCCGGAAAACTCGGCGTCGACATGCCGATCACCGCGGCCGTGGTAGCCGTCCTCGAAGGCAAACTGTCCGTTGATGAACTTGGGCCCAGACTCCTGGCCCGCTCCCTGAAGTCCGAAGGCGATTACTGACTGTGACCGAAGAATCCCTGTCTGCCGGAACTGCCGAGACTGCCGCTTCCACCGGAAGTGCCGAATCCACCGGAACTGCCGAGTCTGCGATGCCGGCCGCTCACCGGCGGCCCCGCGTCGCCGTGCTCTTTGGCGGTCGGTCCAGCGAACACGCAGTCAGTTGCGTGACGGCGGCCGGCGTCATGGGCGCCATCGACAAAGACAAGTACGACGTCGTCCCCATCGGGATTGCCAAGTCGGGCCAGTGGGTGATCCCCTCCGCTGACATCAGCCAGTGGTCGCTGAGCGCAACGGCCTTGCCTGAGGTGCCTCCTTCGGGGAAGACCGTCACCCTCGCCGAGGTGGGTGGAGCCCACCAATTGATCGTCACGGCGCCGAACGCCGTGCCTGAGGAACTTGGTTCCGTGGACGTCGTGTTTCCGCTCCTGCACGGGCCCTGGGGAGAGGACGGCACCATCCAGGGTCTTTTGGAGCTTTCCGACACCCGCTATGTGGGAGCCGGAGTGCTGGCATCCGCCGTCGGCATGGACAAGCATTTCATGAAGGTCGTTTTCGAGGCCGCGGGCCTTACGGTGGGGCCGTATGTGGCAGTCACTGACCGTGATTGGATCAACGACGCCGAAGCCGTGCGCAAGCGTGTTGACCGCCTCGGCTTTCCCGTGTTCGTGAAGCCCGCCCGGGCCGGTTCCTCGATGGGGATCTCCAAGGTTGACTCGATGGACGGATTGGATGCCGCCATCGACGAGGCACGGAGGCACGACCTCAAGCTCGTGATCGAGGCCGGCATTGTGGGCCGCGAAATCGAGTGCGCCGTCCTGGAAGGACGAGGCACCGCGGTCCCGCGAACCTCCATGCCCGGGGAGATCGCCGTAGCTCCAGGCGAACACGAGTTCTACGACTTCAACGCCAAATATGTGGAGGACGGCGCCGCAGCCCTGAGCTGCCCGGCCGATATTCCCGCCGAGGCCATTGCACGCGTCCGTGAGCTCGCTGCGGCTGCCTTCGACGCTGTCGGTGCAGAAGGCCTCAGCCGCGTGGACTTTTTCTACACGCCGGACGGCGAACTCATCATCAATGAAATCAATACGATGCCCGGATTCACCCCGAAGAGCATGTATCCGCAAATGTGGGCGGCCTCCGGGCTTGGCTACGCCGAGTTGATCGACGAGCTCATCTACCTGGCGCTCAACCGCAAAACCGGCCTGCGCTGACAGCAGGCTGTCGCTGACAGCCTGCTGCGGCACGCCTGCTACTTGCCGGGGGCGCCGGTGGGCAGGTTCTGCAGCAGCTCAGGCTGGCCGACGCACTTGCGGACTGCCTTGATCTTCGACGCCGCCGGTGCAAGGTCCGCAAGGACCGTGGCGGAGCTGATCTTGTTCGGGTCCATGAGGATCTCCGTGGCGGGCTCGCGACCATACGTGGTCAGGGTCCATACCGGGTTGCCTTCCTTGATGACCCAGTCGACGTCGTTCACGGTGACGCAGCGGTCCGTGGTGGGGCCGGGCACATTGACCCCGCAACGCAGAATCAGCACCGACGGGTCGCCCCATGCCGCCGTGGCCTGGCTATTGGTCTTCCGCAGCGCGGCATCGCCGATCGTGTCCGGGAGCGCCACCATCATGGGCGCGCAGGCGGCGTTCGCGGCATCGGCCGCGGGCTGGACGTCGACCACGGGGGAGCAGGCTGCAAGGCTGAGGACCGAAACCGCCGCGGCTGTCAATGAACAGAGGACGCGAACGTACACAGCGGCTTTCGTTTGTTGCATTGATCAAGCCTATCGCGGCTGCGGCAAGCCGAGGATCGGAGCAACGGGCGCCAGCGGACAGCCCTTTGATGTCGGCGGTTCGCGATAGCGTAGAGCTGTGTCCATAGAACAACAGACTGTCGGTGAGCTCTCCGAAGGGGAGCTCCTCGCACGCATCTTTCCGCGCCTGAAGCACAGCAGCAGCGTGCTGCTCGGGCCGGGCGACGACGCCGCCGTCGTCGCTGCCCCGGACGGCCGGACCCTGATTTCCATCGACACCCAGACCCAGGACCAGGACTTCCGGCTGAAATGGAACAACGGATACCGGACCACCGGGTATGACGTCGGCTGGAAGTCGGCGGCACAGAATCTCAGCGACATCAACGCGATGGGCGGCACTGCCGTATCCCTCGTCGTCAGCCTGACGATGCCGCCCGGAACTCCGGTCCTGTGGGTCGAGGACTTCGCCGACGGCCTGACGGCCGGCATCGTCGGACTGGGGGCACCCGATTGTTCAGTCGCCGGGGGAGACCTCGGCCGTGGCCGCGAAATCGCGGTGACCGTCGCCGTCGTCGGGACGATGCATGGGCTTCCTGCCGTCCTCCGCTCCGGGGCCCGTCCCGGTGACACCCTGGCCCTTGCCGGAACTGTGGGACGCGCTGCAGCGGGACTTGCCCTCCTCGAAAGCACCATACCCGTGGGCCAGCTGAACGCTGCCCAGCGCGCACTCATGGACAGCCAGTGCCGGCCGCAGCCGCCCCTCGCCGCAGGACCGCTGGGTGCCAAGGCAGGAGCAACCGCCATGATGGATGTCTCGGACGGGCTCCTGCGCGACGCCGGCCGCCTCGCCGTAGCCAGCGGCGTCGTCCTCGACCTCGACCCCATCGCGCTCAAGGCCCTCGCCACTCCCTTGGAAGCTGCCTCGGCTCCCCTTGGCCTCGATCCCATGGAATGGGTCCTGGGTGGCGGAGAGGACCATGGACTGCTGGCGACATTTCCAGCAAATGTTCAGCTACCTTCCGGCTTCACTGCGATAGGCTCGATCCAGGCCGTTGCCGAAGGACAGCACAGCGGCGTCCGGATAGCGGGAATGCCCGCTGACACCGCGGGATGGGATCACTTTGCAGACTAAGATTGCCGCCAATACGCACGCCATGAAGCGGTGGCTTGGCAAAGCTGAGACGACGCTCGGGAACCACAGCGACCGTCTCAACGCCATCAACATCTTCCCGGTGGCAGATGGCGACACCGGAACCAACCTCTACCTCACCGTCCGCGCCGCTGCCGCAGCTTTCTCTGATCGTTCCACGACGGACGAGCCGGTCAACGATGTCGGCGTCGTTCTGGCCGTGGCGGGGCGGGCGGCCATGGAACAGGCCCGTGGGAACTCCGGGACACTCTTTGCCGTCTTCTTATGCGCACTGGCTGAGCCGCTGGCAGGGCACGCGCGCCTTAGTGCGCCGCTCCTTGCCGCCGCCTTGAACCGGGCCCAGATCCGGGCTTGGTCGGCCTTGAGCGAGCCTGTACCGGGCACCATGCTTTCCGTCCTCGAAGCTGCCGCGAGGGCAGCCGGCGAATGCGATACCGCGCACAACGGGGATGACAGCAACCAGGCGCTCGGCCTGGCCCTCGACGCCGCCGTCAACGCCGCGCTGGATGCGGTGGTGCAAACCGAGGACCAACTTGCCACGCTGCACGCCGCCCGGGTAGTGGACGCGGGCGGGGTAGGCATGTTGCTGATCCTGGACTGCCTCCGTTCGGCCGTGCTCGGCGAGGAACTCCAGGATGAGCTCCTGGACGGGCTGCACGGCTATGACCTGCAGGATCCGCATATCCACGCCGGGATGCCCGCCGACGACGGCGTCGAAGTCATGTGCACCATCAGCCTTTCACCATTGGCCGCTGCCACGCTCCGCCAGCGATTGGACGAACTCGGCGACTCCGTCATCATGAGCCAGGTGGGCAGCGCGAGCAACCCGTCGGGATCGAACGGTGCCGGGGACGACGACGATGACGATGAGGACGCTGCGGAAGCCAGCTACCGCTGGCGCGTGCACGTTCACGTTCCGGACGCTGAAGCCGCTGTGGCCGTCATCCGCTCACTCGGCGACCCCACCGACATCTCCGTCAGCCAGCTCTCGATGCCGCGCGACCCAGGCCTTCCGGCAGGCCAGCACGGGCATGAATACTGAGCTCCACCTTCCCCTCGAGCGGCGGATCGGCAAACGCTCCGCGTCCGTCATCGGGAAGCACCTTGGCCTGGACACTGTCGGGGAACTGCTGAACTACTTTCCCCGCCGTTACTTGAACCGTGGGGAGCTGACGCCCATCAGTAAACTGCCGTTGGATGAAGAGGCCACCCTCATTGCCAGGGTCCTGTCCAACTCAACCCGGCAAATGCGGGCACGCCGGGGATCGTTGACGGACGTCGTGGTCACGGACGAGGCCAGCGGCGAACAGATCCCCGGAACATTGAAGATCAGTTTCTTCAACGGCTTCCGCGCCCGCAGCGAACTGCAGCCGGGGCGCCGCGTGATGTTCTCAGGCAAGGTGAGCCGCTACGGCGGATCCCTGGGCATGACCAATCCGGACTTCATGCTCCTCGACGAGGACCCGGAGCTAGGCGGTTCCGTCGATCCGGAAAAGCTGGCTGCCATGCCCGTTCCCGTGTATCCGGCCACCGCGAAACTCACCAGTTGGTCCATCCACAAGGTCATCACGACGCTGCTGGACACCATCGACGTGGACAGCATCGAGGATCCGCTGCCTGCCGAAATCGCGTCCCGGGAGAAGTTCCTGGCGGTGGGGGAGGCGTATCGGCTGATCCATTCCCCGGAAACGGCAGCGGACTGGCAGCGTGCCCGTGACCGTTTCCGCTACCAAGAGGCACTCGTTCTGCAGGCTGCGCTGGCGCGGCGCCGGGCCCAGTTGGCTGCCGAGGAGGCCACCGCCCGGCGGCCGTTGCCCGAAGGGCTCCTTGCCGCCTTCGACCGGCAGCTTCCGTTCACGCTGACTGCCGGCCAGGCCGCCGTGGGAAAGACGCTTTCCCACGAGCTGGCACAGGACTCGCCCATGAACCGCCTGCTGCAGGGCGAGGTTGGTTCCGGAAAAACGATCGTGGCCTTGCGGGCCATGCTGCAAGTGGTGGACGCCGGCGGACAGGCTGCACTGCTGGCACCCACGGAGGTCCTCGCGGCACAGCACTTCGATTCCATTCGGAGGACCCTGGGCCCGCTGGCGCGCGACGGGTTGTTCGGCGGCGCCGGGATGCTGGGTGGCGCCGGATCGTTGGACGGCGGGCCGGGGAGCGGCCCCGGGTCGGTCCAGGTCGCCTTGCTGACGGGCTCCATGCCGACGGCTGCCCGCAAGCAGGCCATGCTGGACGCGGCGTCGGGCAACGCCGGCATCGTGATCGGCACCCACGCACTGTTGAGCGACAAGACCTCTTTCCAGGACCTCGGCCTGATTGTGGTGGATGAGCAGCACCGCTTCGGGGTGGAGCAGCGCGACGCCCTGCGGGCCAAGGCCAACCGGCCGCCGCACCTGCTGGTGATGACTGCCACCCCGATCCCGCGCACGGTTGCCATGACCGTCTTCGGCGATCTTGAGACGTCCGTGCTCGACGAACTTCCAGCGGGCCGGGCACCCATCTCCACCCACGTCGTCGGACTCGCGGAGAATCCGGGCTGGGCGGCCAGGATCTGGAAACGCTCGCGGGAAGAAATCGACGCCGGTCACCAGGTGTACGTTGTTTGTCCCAAGATCGGAGACGACGACGACGGCGACTTCAGCCCGGGCGAAGCGGAGCCAAGCGACGCCGGACTTTCGGACGAGGGCCCGGCGCGCGAGCTCGCTTCGGTGACCGCCGTCGTAGAAACTCTCGGCCAGGAGCCGGTCCTGCGCGGCGTCCGGGTGGAGCCCCTTCACGGACGGCAGGATCCGGCGCTCAAGTCCGAAACCATGGCCTCGTTCACCGCCAACCAGACCCAGTTGCTGGTGTCCACCACCGTCATCGAGGTGGGCGTGGACGTCCACAACGCCACGCTGATGGTGATCCTTGATGCCGACCGCTTCGGCATTTCCCAACTCCACCAGCTCCGCGGGAGGGTGGGCCGGGGCGGTCTTCCGGGCACATGCCTGCTGGTCACGACGCTCGAACCCGGCCACCCCAGCCGCAGGCGCCTTGACGCCGTAGCGTCCACTACCGACGGCTTCGAACTTTCCCAGGAAGACCTCAAGCTGCGCCGCGAGGGAGACATCCTCGGCGCCTCGCAATCCGGCGGGCGCTCCACGCTTAGACTGTTGCGGGTCCTGGAGCATGAGGACGTGATCGCCCGCGCCCGCACGGATGCCCAGGGGCTCGTTGCCAACGATCCCGGGCTTGAGGGCCAGCAGGCCCTGGCCGCCGCAATTGACGAATATCTGAACCCCGAAAAGGAGGCGTTCCTTGAACGCGGCTAAGGATTCCAATCCGGAAGGCACCTCGGTGTGCGCAGCCCCGGGGCTTGGCCGATGAGCAGGATCATTGCCGGCGTGGTCGGTGGCAACCCGCTGGTCAGCGTCCCCGGAAACGCCACCAGGCCCACGACGGACCGCGTCAAGGAAGCCTTGTTCTCGCGGCTCGAGGCGCTCGACGCCATCGACGATGCCCGGGTTCTGGATCTTTATGCGGGTTCGGGTTCGCTCGGCATCGAAAGTGCCAGCCGGGGCGCGCGCTCTGCCGAACTCGTGGAATCTGATGCACGCGCCTCCGAGGTCTGCCAGCGGAACGCAGACATGGCCAACCAGGTCCTGGGACGCAGGATTGTCTCCGTCACTCGTTCCAAAGTGGAGTCCTTCCTGGAACGCGCGGCGGATGACGTCCTCTGGGACCTCGTGTTCCTGGATCCGCCCTATCCCTTGGATGAGCCTTCCCTGAAGGCAGTCCTCGCCAAGCTCGCCTTCCACCTCGATGAAGGCGCGGTGGTGGTCGTCGAGCGTTCCTCACGGTCTCCCGAACCGGACTGGCCGGACACCTTGGAACGGTTTGCCGACAAGAAGTACGGCGAAACCAAGCTCTGGTTCGCCGAACCCGTCTAGCGCAGTGCCGGCAGGTCCGGCGCTGGCCCGATAGGCGGCGCTAGCTGGAAATCCGGTCCAACTCCACACCGCTCAACACGGCTGCCGGGTGCGGCCCCCGGGCCAGGAGTTCCGCTGTCCACTCGGCGGGCCAGGGCCGGCGCGTTCCCACCAGGATGATGTTGCCGGGGTAGCGGCCGGCGAACATGCCGCTCTCGGCGAACGCAGCAACGTCGGGCAGCGCCCTGCGCATCGCGGCGACCTGGCTGCGTACCAGGGTCAGGGCCGCTTCGTCGCCGACGTTGACGATGAGCACTCCCTCGGGCCGGAGCCGCGCCGCGGCCTCTTCGTAGAACTCCTGGCAGGCGATATGCGCAGGAGCCTCCGGACCGGAGAAGATGTCCAGGATCACGACGTCGAACTCGAGTTCCGCGGGCAGCTCGGCGAGGGCTTCCCGCGCGTCGCCGATATGGGTCTCCAAACGGGTGCCGTCGGGCATGGGCAACTTCTGCAGCACGAAGTCGAGCAATTCACGTTCGAGCTCGACGGCGTGCTGTTCCGAACCGGGCCTCGTCGCCTCGATGTAGCGGGCCAGGGTCAAGGCCCCCGCTCCGAGGTGCAGGGCGGTGATGGCTTGCCCGGCTGGCGCTGCGAGATCCACCACATGGCCGATCCTGCGGAGGTACTCGTAGAAGATTTCCGCCGGTTCCGCGAGATTGACATGGGATTGTTCTGCGTCGCCGATGCGCAGGATGTAGGCGCCGTCGATCAAGGTGTCGGTTTCGATCGCGGCATGTTGGCCGGTGGTCCGGAGGAAACGCCGCCCCTCGTGGATTTGCCCGGCGGACATGGTCAAAGCTTGTCCCGCAGGGTGGCCAGTCTGGCGGCGGCTTCTTCCAGTACTTCGGTCTTCTTGCAGAACGCGAATCGGAGCAGGCTGCGCGTCCTCTCCGCGCCTTCCGGGTGGCAAAACACCGGAACGGGAATGGCCGCCACTCCGACGAGCTCCGGCAGCCTTCGTGCCAGGTCCACGGAGTCGCTGATGCCGAGGGGCGCGGTGTCCACGTTGATGAAGTATGTTCCCTGCGGAGTGTAGACGCCGAAGCCGGCGGCCCGTAGTCCCTCGGCCAGGATGTCCCGCTTGTGCTGGAGGGCGGACGCGATGCCGGCGTAGAACTCATCGGGCAAGGCAAGGCCTACAGCAATCGCACTTTGGAAAGGGGTTCCGGAACTGTAGCTGAGGAATTGTTTGACGGTGCGGATCGCCGCTACCAGATGGGCAGGTCCGCTGAGCCATCCGATCTTCCAACCGGTGAAAGAGAAGGTCTTGCCGGCCGAGGAAATCGTGACGCTTCGCTCGGCCGCTCCGGGGATGCCGGCGATCGGAAGGTGCTGCACGCCGAAGGTGAGGTGCTCGTAGACTTCGTCGCTGAGGATCACGGCGTCGTATTTCCGGGCGAGCTCGACGACGCGTTCCAGCACCTCGCGAGGGAAGACCGCGCCCGTGGGATTGTGCGGGTTGTTGAGGAGGACAACCTTGGTGCGTTCACTGAATGCCGATTCCATGGCATCCACGTCCGGAAGGAAGTCCGGTGCCAGCAGGGGAGCGGTCACGTGCTTGGCCCCGGCAAGCCCGATGATGGCGCCGTAGGAGTCGTAGAAGGGCTCGAAGGTGAGGACCTCGTCGCCCGGTTCGATGAATGCGAGCAGTGACGCGGCGATGGCTTCAGTGGCCCCGGTGGTCACGATGACCTCGGTCTGCGGGTCCGGGGTCAGTCCGTAGAAGCGTTCCTGGTGCGCAGCGACGGCTTCGCGGAGCTCAGGGATGCCTTTGCCGGGCGCGTACTGGTTGGCTCCCGCCGTAATCGCGGCTTGGGCCGCTGCCCTGATTTCCGCGGGGCCGTCCTCGTCCGGGAATCCCTGGCCCAGGTTGATGGCGCCGGTGGACAGTGCCAGGGTGGTCATTTCTTCGAAGATGGTCACTCCGAGGCTGCCGTCGGCCGAAAGCAGGTTGGCTCCGCTGGCGGCTCGCTGCCAAGGCGCGGCGGACGTGTTCTGGCTGAGAGAGGCCGGGCTCGTCACTGTGGGGCTGCCTTCCTGGGGTGCTGGCTTCCGGCTCCTCCGGCCCGCCGTTCCAGCCATGGTATCGCCATAGTGCCTGCGGCCCCGGATGGGGTAGGTTCGAACCATGAGACGCGCTGTGTGCCCTGGCTCCTTCGACCCCATCCACAACGGACATTTGGAAGTCATCGCGAGGGCCGCCGGCTTGTTCGATGAAGTCGTCGTTGCTGTGTCCACCAACTACGCCAAGAAGTACCGCTTCAGCCTGGAAGAGCGCATGGACATGGCCCGGGAGACACTGGCTTCCTTGCGGGGGATCATCGTGGAGCCCATGGGTGAGGGACTGCTCGCCGAATACTGCAGGCACCGGGGAATTTCGGCGATTGTGAAGGGCCTGCGTTCGTCCTCGGATTTTGACTACGAACTTCCCATGGCCACCATGAACCGCCAGTTGTCCGGCGTCGAGACTGTCTTCCTTCCGGCGGAGGCCCACTACCTGCACTTGTCGTCCACGCTCATCAAGGAAATCTCCCTCCTCGGCGGCGATGTCTCCGATTTCGTGCCCAAATCGGTGCTCAGGAGGCTCCTCGCTGGCGGGTCGGCTGCGGAGCAGCCGCACAACGGGTAAGCTGGATCGGTACCTCGGGCAGAACGCGTTGCAATTGACCCGGTTTGAGTCCGTTCACGCGTTCAGGCTAAGATGGTACGTCGGTCATATGTTCTACAGGAGTTCTCATTAAGCGAGATGCAAGTTCGCCTTTGACGCTGGACGTCAAGGACCTCGGACGTAGTCCAGGAAGCATGCGGACGCTCACGGAACATGTACCCGCGCCAAGTGACCTTGGCGTGGCACTCATTGGCGTTCAGGAAGGCTCGGATATCGAGCTCGACCTGAGGCTTGAGGCCGTACACGAAGGAATTCTGGTATCTGGAACCGTATTCGCTGAAGTCAAGGGCGAATGCGGACGATGCCTGGATCCCCTTGCGTATGACCTTGAGGTCAATGTGCAAGAACTTTTCTTCTATGAGGGCGTGGAGCTTTCGGACGAAGAAGACGATGAAGAGCAACGTCGAGTCGAGCACGATCTAATCGATCTTGAACCGGTGTTGCGGGACGCGGTTGTAACCATGCTGCCGTTCCAGCCGGTGTGCCGGGAAGACTGCCAGGGCCTCTGCTCAATATGCGGAGTGCGTCTGGAAGACGAGCCGGGGCACCACCACGAGGACCTGGATCCTCGCTGGGCTGCCCTAGCTGAACTGGCTAAGACCGACCGGCAAACTGATTAGTAAGTGCTGACTAAAAGAGAAATGAGATAGCCGTGGCTGTTCCCAAGCGGAAAATGTCTCGCGCAAATACACGCGCCCGCCGTGCCCAGTGGAAGGCAACTGCCCCCAACTTGGTCAAGACCATCGAAAACGGCCAGGTTGTTTACAGCCTGCCGCACCAGGCAAAGGTCGTCACCGACTCCGCCGGGACTGCGCTGTTCCTTGAATACAAGGGCCGCAAGGTCGCAGACGTCTAAATCCGCCACAAGGCTGACAAGGATGTCTTCAACTGAAGAGCTTCTGAAGCGTCTCGGTGTCTCCATTGACGCCGAGACGCTTCGTCTTGCTCTGACACATCGTTCATACGCGTATGAAAACGGCGGGATTCCCACCAATGAGCGCCTCGAATTCCTGGGCGACTCCATCCTGGGCTTTTCCGTGACCGATTCGCTGTACCGCGACAACCCTGCACTCCCGGAAGGCGAACTGGCGAAGCGACGCTCCGCCGTCGTCAGCACCCGCGCCCTCGCAGGTATCGGCCGGGATCTCGGCATCGGCGAATTCATCTACCTCGGGCAGGGCGAGAGGCTCACCGACGGTAAGAACAAATCGTCAATTCTTGCCGACACCATGGAAGCGCTCATCGGCGCCACTTATCTTTCCAACGACATTGAGACCGCCCGGCAGCTCGTCATGCGGCTCGTTGGTCCTTTGCTCAAGGACGCCGCAGCCCTTGGGGCCGGCACCGACTGGAAGACCAGCATGCAGGAGCTTGCCGCCAGCCGTCAGCTCGGGTCCATCTACTATGCCGTCGAAGGCTCCGGTCCGGACCACGCCCGCACCTTCGAAGCCGTCCTCCAGATCGGCGGCACCGCCTACGGCAAAGGCGCCGGCCACTCCAAGAAGGAAGCCGAGCAGGAAGCCGCCGCAGACGCGTGGCGCACGCTGAACAGCAAGGTCACGCTGAACAGCAAAGCCGACGCTCCGGCTGATCCTGCGCACAGCGCCTGATTCCACATGCCGGAACTGCCCGAAGTCGAAGTGGTCCGCCGCGGCCTGGCACGTTGGGTGCGCGGCCGGACCATCACTGCGGTGGAGGTCCTGGACCCCCGCTCGATCCGCCGCCACGCGTTGGGCACGGAAGACTTTATCGGCAACCTTGAGAACTCCACGGTTTTGGACGTCGTCCGCCGCGGCAAGTTCCTGTGGATGCCCCTGCGGACCGAGGAACCCGGCGGCACAGCAAGTACCCCCGAAGCGCTTCCCGGAGTCGCGCTGATGGCGCACCTCGGCATGAGCGGGCAGCTCCTCATGCAGGATCCCGGGGTTCCCGATGAGAAGCACCTCAAAGTCCGTCTCCGCCTCAGCAGTGCGGACGGCATGCCTGAGCAGCTGCGGTTTGTGGACCAGCGGATCTTCGGCGGACTCTTTGTCACCTCGCTTGTACCGACGCCCGACGGCGGTCCCGGCGGCCAGGGCGAGACGCCCCTTCCGGAAATTGCCGAAGAAGCCTCGCACATCGCCCGCGATCCTTTGGATCCGCACTTTTCCTTCGACGACTTCTACCGCAAGGTCAAATCCCGCAAGACCGGGCTCAAGCGGGCCTTGTTGGACCAGGGAGTCATCTCGGGGATAGGCAACATCTACGCCGATGAATCCCTCTGGCGGGCCAGGCTGCACTACGCCAAGCCGACAGACACCCTCAAGCGGGCCGATGCGCTGAGGCTCGTCGACGCCGCTAAGGACGTCATGAGCGACGCCCTCGCCGCCGGTGGGACGAGCTTCGATTCGCTCTACGTCAATGTCAATGGAGCTTCGGGATATTTCGCCCGGTCCCTGGATGCCTATGGCCGGGCGGGCGAGCCGTGCAGGCGTTGTTCCGCAGCCGGACTTCCGGGTGTCATCAAACGCGAGCAATTCATGAACCGCTCCTCGTACACGTGCCCGATCTGCCAGCCGAAGCCGCGCAACGGCCGCTGGTAGCAAGGATTCGCGGGTTTGCCCCGCAAATCCGCGGATTTCCGCCGTCGGGCAGTAGATTTAGGCCGTAAAGCAGCCACTGCCGCCATTGAAAGTGATCCGAAACACCTTGCATCTGAAAAGTTTGACTGTCCGGGGATTCAAGTCGTTCGCGTCGGCCACGACGTTCGACTTCGAGCCGGGCGTCACCGCCGTTGTCGGCCCCAACGGTTCGGGCAAGTCCAATGTGGTTGACGCGCTGGCCTGGGTCATGGGCGAACAAGGCGCCAAGACCCTGCGCGGCGGCAAAATGGAAGACGTCATCTTCGCCGGCACCTCGGGGCGGCCGCCTCTGGGCAGGGCGCACGTTGCGCTGACGATCGACAACGCCGACGGCGCCCTCCCGATCGAATACAGCGAAGTCACCATTTCCCGCACACTGTTCCGGACCGGCGGCTCCGAGTACGCCATCAACGGCGCGCCATGCCGCCTCCTGGACATCCAGGAACTTCTCTCCGATTCAGGGCTCGGCCGGGAAATGCATGTGATCGTGGGGCAGGGGCAGCTGGACCGTGTCCTGCACGCCACGCCCGAGGACCGCAGGGGATTCATTGAGGAAGCCGCCGGCATCCTCAAGCACCGGCGTCGCAAGGAAAAGACCGTCCGCAAGCTGGAGGCCATGCAGGCGAACCTCCAGCGCCTTGGCGATCTCACGGCGGAAATCCGCCGTCAACTGACGCCTCTGGGCAAACAGGCCGAAGTCGCCCGCCGCGCGCAGACCGTGCAGTTCGATGTCCGCGACGCAAAATCCAGGCTGTTGGCCGATGATCTTGTCCAGCTCACCCGGGCGCTGGAGAAGGACGTGGCCGACGAAGCCGCGTTGAAAGAGCGCCGCGAGGTAGTCGAATCGGAGCTCGGCGCAGGCCGCCAACGGCAGATCCGCCTTTTGCAACTCGCGGCTGAGGCCACACCCAGGCTCAACGCTGCCAGGGACAACTGGTACCAGCTCTCCGCTGCGAGGGACCGGCTTCGCGCCCTCGGATCACTCGCTACCGAACGCCGCCGCCTCCTCGGTGCCTCCGATGTTGCCCCGGATTCAGGCCGCGACCCGGACCACCTGGACCGGCAGGCAGCCCGGGTCCGGCAGGAGCAGTCGGAGCTGGAGCACGACATCCTGGCGAAGCAAGCGGGCCTCCTCGAGGCCACGGCAGCCAAACAGGAAGCCGAGCACCTGGCCGCGGCCGAGGACAAACGCCTGACAGCAGTGCTGCGGGCCGCAGCCGATCGCCGTGAAGGCCTTGCGAAACTCGTCGGCCAGTTGGCTGCCGCACGCTCCCGGGCCGAAGCGGCCGAGGCTGAGCGGGGCAGGCTCAGGGACTCGTTGGCAGCCGGTGAAGAGCGGCGTCGCCACGCGCAAAGCGAGTTCACGGCCCTTGAGTCCCAAGTGGCCGGCGTTGAAGACGGCGAAGAAAGTCTCGACGCCGAATACGAGGACGCAAGCGCCCTTCTTGACGAAATCAACGCCGAGATCGAAGCGTTGAAAGCTGCCGAGCGCGACGAAGTCCGCGAACGCGATGCGCTCACCGCCCGCCGTGATGCACTGCAGCTTGGCCTCAACCGCAAGGATGGCTCTTCGCGTCTTCTGTCCTCGGACCACCCCGGCATCCTGGGTTCGCTTGCGTCCCTCGTGACGGTGGAGCCCGGGTACGAGACCGCCGTTGCCGCAGCGCTTGGAAGTGCTTCGGACGCGGTCGTGGTGGCCGACGGCGCGGGGGCCGTCGCCGCGATGCAGTTGTTGAAGGACGCCGACGCCGGACGTGCGTCTCTTTTGGTGGCAGGCGCGGTAAGCGCCGCGGATACAGGCTCCGGCCGGCAGGAATTGCCGACGCTGCCCGACGGTGTGCGCTGGGCCGCCGAGTTGGTCGCGACGGACGCTACGGAAGCGGTTGGTGCGCTGACCCTCCTGGCGCGCACCGCCGTCGTCGAGGACTTGCACGCGGCGGCAAGCCTCATTGCCGGCAACCCGGAGCTTACCGCGGTGACCCTCGAAGGCGACGTCTTCAGGGCCCTGACGGTGGACGGCGGATCGGCCACGGCGCCGTCCCTTCTTGAGGTCCAGGCCGCAGTGGACGACGCCGACACCCGGCTCCTGGAGCTCACTACCCGCCTTGAAAGGGGCAAGTTCGCCCTGGCTGGAGCCGAAGCCCGCCGTGCCGATGCCCAGGAACGAGCGAACGCGGCGCTCGACAAACTTCACGATTCGGATGCCCGCCTGGCTGCCGTCGCGGAACGGCTTGGCCATTTGAATTCCCAATTACGCAGCGCCGTCGCGGAACGCGATCGAATGGCCGAGTCCCTGGCCAAGGCCGAACTGAACATCGCCGTGGCAGAGGAATCCCTTGAGCTTGCGGCCGAGCGGCTGGCCGCGGCACAAGAGGCCCCGCAGGAGGAAGAGCCTTCCACGGAGCACCGCGATGCCTTGGCCATGGCCGCCAGTGATGCCCGGTCCCGTGAGATGGAAGTCAGGCTCGGGTTGCGGAGCGCCGAGGAACAGCTCGCCGCAACCAGCAACCGGGCTGCATCTCTCGAACGGGCCGCCGCGAGCGAACGGCGGGCACGCGAGGAGGCAGCGCGCCGGGCAATGCGCCGCAAAGCGCAAGCCGAGCGGGCCTCCGCCGTCGCTTCCGCCGTCGAACAGGCCATACGGTTCGTTGACGTTTCAGTGGATCTGGCAGCCCGCGACCGCGATGTCGCCGAGGGCGTCCGGGAGCAGCTCGAAAAGGAACTCGTTGATGTCCGGAGCAGCAACGAGAAATTGGCCCAGGAACTGGCCGGGCTGACGGATTCGGTCCACCGCGACGAACTCGCCCGGGCCCAGCAAAGGCTCCGGATTGAAGCTTTGGAAACGCGCGCCATCGAGGAGCTCGGCCTGTCAGCGGAACAACTCGTGGCCGATTTCGGTCCGGAGCAGCCCGTTCCCGTGCCGGCCGCTTCCGTCGACAAGTGGGCCGAACTCCGGGCGCCCGTGGACGAGGACGGGAACGCCATCGTGGAGGGTGTTCCCTTTGTCCGTGCCGAGCAGGAGAAACGGCTCCGCAAGGCCGAACGGGACCTCGCAGCCCTTGGCAAGGTGAACCCGTTGGCGCTTGAGGAATTTGCGGCACTCGAGGAACGGCACCAATTCCTGAGCACGCAGTTGGAAGACCTCAAGTCGAGCCGCAAAGACCTCCTGGACATCATCAAGGAAGTGGACAACCGCGTCCAGCAGGTCTTCGCCGAGGCCTTCGCCGATACCTCCAAGCAGTTCGACCACGTCTTTGCCCGGCTCTTCCCCGGCGGGGAGGGCAAACTGGTGCTGACGGACCCCGACGACATGCTGACCACCGGCATCGAGGTGGAGGCGCGGCCCGCGGGCAAGAAGATCAAGCGATTGTCCCTGCTTTCCGGCGGCGAACGGTCGCTGACAGCCGTCGCCTTGCTCGTGGCGATTTTCAAGGCGCGGCCTTCGCCTTTCTACGTCATGGACGAAGTGGAAGCCGCACTGGACGACACGAACCTGGGCAGGCTCATCACGATTTTCGAAGAGCTGCGGGAGTCCAGCCAGTTGATTGTCATTACGCACCAGAAGCGGACCATGGAAGTCGCGGACGCCCTCTACGGAGTGACAATGCGGGGCGACGGCGTGTCCACCGTCATCAGCCAGAGGCTCGGTGCCGAGGTCTAGCTTTGTGAGAAGCTAGGGGAGTGAACGATCTCCTCCCCATTATTTTGTCCATTGTCGCTGCCATCGTGGTGGTCGGAGGGCTGATTCCTGTCCTGCTCAAGGCGCGGAAGTCCTCCTCGACTTACGCTGGAACGCGCGACGCCAACGACCCCGTTGACAAGGCGGCGGCAGGCGGCGGAACGATCGTCGACGACGCCCCCGGGACCGCTCCGGACCGCACGGCGCCCGCTCCCGTCGTCGAACCTGCCGACCTTGCCGTACCAGGGACCGACGTTCCGGACGACGCAGCCGGCCTGGAGCTTATCCAGGTGGAGACCCCCGCGCCTGTCGAGGGCCGCCTCAACCGGCTTCGCGCGCGACTGGTCAAATCCAACAGCATTCTCGGCAAGGGTCTCCTGGCCCTGCTTTCGAGCGACAAGATCGACGAAAACGTCTGGGACGAAGTCGAAGAAACACTGCTCCTCGCCGACCTCGGCACCGAGCCCACCATGCAGCTGGTCGATGCCCTCCGTGCACGGGTCAAGGTCCAGGGCACACGCAGCCCGGAGGACGTCAAGGCCCTCCTGCGCGAGGAACTCATCAAGCTCGTGGACCCCACGATGGACCGCAGTTTGAACGTGGAACGCAAGGGAGCCCACCCGGCCATCATGATCGTCGTCGGCGTCAACGGGGTGGGCAAGACCACCACCGTCGGCAAGCTGGCTCGTGTTCTCGTGGCCGAAGACAAGGACGTCCTGCTGGGCGCAGCGGATACCTTCCGCGCCGCGGCCGCGGAGCAGCTCGCCACGTGGGGCCAGCGGGTCGGCGTCGCAACCGTCAGGTCGCACGTCGTCGGCGCGGACCCTGCCTCCGTCGCCTATGAAGCCGTCAAGTCCGGCATCGAGCAGGAGGTCGACGTCGTGATGATCGACACCGCCGGTCGCTTGCAGAACAAGGTCGGTCTCATGGACGAGCTCAGCAAAGTCAAGCGCGTCATCGAGAAGCTGGCCGAAGTGGACGAAGTCCTTCTGGTACTGGACGCGACCACCGGCCAGAACGGCCTGAACCAGGCCAAGGTCTTTTCCGAAGTAGTCAACATCACGGGAATCGTGCTCACGAAGCTCGACGGCACCGCGAAGGGCGGGATCGTCGTCGCGATCCAAAGGGCCCTCGGCGTTCCGGTCAAGCTTGTCGGCCTCGGCGAGGGCCCGGACGACCTCGCGCCGTTCGAGCCCGAAGCCTTCGTCGACGCGCTGCTCAACTAGCCGCCTCCAGCCCAACTAACTCGCAGTTGATGTCGTTTCCAGGCCTGAAAACGACATCAACTGCTAGTCAGTTGGGTGAGTCGACGGGTTCCGGGGCGCGGGGCATCGGCTCGCGCGCCACGGACCAGCCGACCGCGGCCAGCAGGAGGATGCCGCCGGTGGCGCCGAACGCCCAGCCGTAGCCAAGTCCGTCCGCCAGGAGGCCAACCAGGACGGGGCCCACGATTGCCCCGGCGTCCGAAGCCATCTGGAAGACCGCCAGCACCTTGCCACCGGAACGGCCACGACCGATGATGTCCCCGACGGCGGCCTGCTGGGCCGGGTTCAGCAAGCCCGAGCCGAAGCCGGCCGCGGCGGACGCCGCGAAGAACGCGGGAAGGGTGCCGGTCAACCCGATGGTCGCGGTGGCCAGACCGGTGACCACCAAGCCCAACAGCATCATGGGCTTGCGGCCGAAATTGTCGGCCATACGGCCCGAGAAAGTCAGCGCCAGGGCGTTTCCCCCCGCAAACACGGCCAGCGCCCAACCCGCGGACGCCGATCCTCCGGCCAGCACGACCACCGCGAACAACGGCACCGTGGCCATGCGCACCCCGAGGGTAGCCCAGCCGTTGCCGAAACTGGAGAATAGGGCGGCCCGGTAGGCAGAATCGCCCAAGGCATCCTTCATGCGCATTGCCGGCCCCGCCGCACCCCCTTGCTTCGCTGCCACTGAACTTCCCGTCAGCTGCGTGCGGACAACCAAAGCCGCCAGGACCAAGGCTGCCGCGTACGCGAGGAACGGTACGCGCAACCCGAACCCGGCCAGCAGTCCGCCGACCACCGGACCCAGGACGCTGCCGATCAGGAAGGCCGAGGCATACGCGCCGGAGACCCGTCCGCGGCTTTCCGGAGGGGCGAGCCTGATCAACAGGCCCATCGCTGCAACCGTGAACATGACAGAACCGGCTCCTCCAAGGCCCCGGAATACCAGCAGTTGCCAATAGCTCTGCGCGAAGGCGCACGCCGCCGTCGACGCCGCCACAATCAACAACCCGGCGATGTAGACGGGACGCTCGCCGAAGCGGCCCATCAGGGCGCCCCCGGCGGGAGCGAACACCAAACGCATGAAGGCGAAAATGCTGACGATCACCGCGGCTGCCGTTGCCCCGACGTCGAACGTGGTTGCGAACTGGGGAAGCACGGGCGCCACGAGTCCAAAACCCAGTGCAATCAGGAACGCCGCCGCCAACATCACCTTGATGTCCCGTGGCATTTCGGCCTTGGCGGCCCTCGCCCCTGGTTCGGCGGGGGATTCGGGGCTTGCGGTCATGGTGTCGGGGTCCTCTGGCTAGTCGGAACGCGGGGGAAATGGAACTGACGAAACATATCCGTAACAAGGGTGATATGCACCATTTACGTTCGAGAAGTTCTTGTAACAGCCCTGCAATCTAAAACCTTCGCAGGTGAAACACTGCCCCGCAAAACTCTTATGTAGAACGCAAATGCGTTGGGACAGGCGGCTCAGCCCGCATCTAAAGCAGAGAGGACGTAGACATGGACTTCACCGCCGGTCTCGTTTGGCTCCTGGTCGCATCAGCATTCGTGCTGTTCATGACCCCGGGCCTGGCATTCTTCTATGGCGGCATGACCCGTGCCAAGGCCGCCCTGAACATGATGATGATGAGCTTCATCGCCATCGGCACAGTGACCCTCGTGTGGGTCCTCTGGGGCGCCTCAATGTCCACGAGCAACACGGACAACTTCTTCCAGATCTTCGCGAACCCGTTCAGCCACTTCGGCCTGCACAACTTCACCGATCCGGCAGACCTGCTCCACGTCGGGTACGCCGCAACCTTCGCGATCATCACTGTCGCCCTCATCTCCGGTGCCATCGCGGACCGCGCTAAGTTCTCGGCCTGGACGCTGTTCACCCCGATCTGGGCGACTCTCGTCTACGCCCCGTTGGCCTACATGGTCTGGGGCGGCGGTCTCTTCTCGGCAACCGGCTGGTTCGGCCAGACCTTCGCTCCCGTCATCGACTTCGCCGGCGGCACCGTGGTGCACATCAACGCCGGTGTGGCAGGCCTCATCCTCGTCCTGATCATCGGCAACCGCAAAGGCTTCGGCAAAGACCCGAACCACCGCCCCCACAACGTGCCCTTGGTCATGCTTGGCGCAGCCATCCTCTGGTTCGGCTGGTTTGGCTTCAACGCCGGTGCTGCGGCAACCGTGCAGCAGGCCGGACTGATCTGGATCAACACTCTCGTCGCGCCTGCAGCGGCCATGCTCGGCTGGCTTGTCGTGGAGCGCATCCGTGACGGACACCCCACCTCGCTCGGCGCGGCTTCGGGCGTCGTCGCCGGCCTGGTTGCCATCACCCCGGCTTGTGCCAACGTTTCCCCGCTCGGCGCCATCGCCCTCGGTGTAGCAGCCGGTGTTGCTTCGGCCCTCGCGGTCGGCCTCAAGTTCAAGCTCGGCTACGACGACTCGCTCGACGTCGTCGGCGTGCACCTGGTGTCCGGCATCATCGGGACCGTGGCCATCGGCTTCCTCGCCACCCCCACCCAAGGTCCCGCGGGCCTGTTCTACGGCGGCGGCACCACCCAGTTGGTTGCGCAGTCCCTGGCGGCACTTTGCTCGATCGTCTTCACCGGCGTGATGACCTTCATCATCGCCTACCCGATCCACAAGCTCATGGGCTTCCGCATCTCCGAACGCCAGGAGATCGCCGGTGCAGACCTCAGCCTGCACGCCGAAACGGCATACGAGTTCGGCGTCGGCGGCCACGGCGGAAGCTTCCAGCCCCTTCACGACCTCATCACCGGAAAGTCCTCGGCCGAGCCCGAGGCAGCTGACGAAGCATCCGTATCAGGCAAGGAGAGTGTCCAGGCATGAAACTCATCACGGCGATCGTCCGCCCGGAGAAGCTCGACGCCATCCGCGAGGGGCTCGAAGCATACGGGGTACAGGGACTGACGGTCAGCGCGGCCAGCGGCTACGGCCGGCAGCGCGGCTACACAGAGGTGTACCGCGGAGCCGAGTACAACGTGGACCTTCTTCCCAAGATCCGCGTGGAGGTCCTGGCCACGGATGAGCAGGCAGACGACATCCTCGATGTACTGATTGCTTCCTCCAACACGGGCCGTGCCGGTGACGGCAAGGTCTGGACAGTGGACGTCTATGAAGCAGTCCGTGTCCGCACGGGCGAGCGGGGCGCAGCGGCCATCTAAGGCACCAATGCAGAAGAGGGGCCGGGTACCTGGAAAGGTACCCGGCCCCTCTTGCATCTGGGCTTCCGCAGGAGCGCGGCCGCCTGCTTAGTCCCCGACGGCGGTGGGCCAGTCCGCGGGACCGGGGCCGCCGGCGTCGTACTCTTCGAGCGGAACGGAATCCCTGGCCCAGGCCTTGATCACGGGCTCGATGATCCGCCAGCAGTCGACGGCGGTGTCGCCGCGGACCGAGAGCAGGGGATCGCCGGTAATGACACCCTCCAGCACTTCTCCGTACGGCAGCAGATCGGACGCATTCAGTTCCGTATTGAGCGTCACGCGATTGAGCATGAAGATGTTTCCGGGACCGTTGACATCGACGTCGAGCTGCAGGGTGTCAGGACCGAAACCGATGCGCAGCTGGTTGGGGGAGTCCACGCCCTCGAATCCGGTCGGCAGGTGGGGGACGGGCCGGAAGGTGATGATCGCCTCTTTCCGGGCGGCACCCAACGCCTTTCCCGAGCGCAGGATGAAGGGGACGCCCTTCCAGCGCCATGTGTCGATGCCCACTTCGACCTCCGCGAGCGTCTCCGTTTCCCGGGCAGGGTCCACGCCGTCCTCTGCTGCATAGTCCGGCACGTCCCGGTCACCGATCCGGCCGGCGGTGTAGCGCGCCCGTCGGGTGGACTTCTTGTACGGCGCGGCGATGCTGCTCGCACGCAGTACCGTCGAAATCGCGTCGCGGAGATCGCGCTCCCCGATGCTGGAAGGGGCATCGATGGCCAGCAGCGCCATGATGTGGAGCAAGTGGCTCTGGATCATATCCTTGAGGGCGCCTGCTCCGTCGTAGTAGCGCGCACGCCCTTCGAGGGCGAGGTCTTCATCGAAGACGATCTCCACCTTCTCGATGTGTTCCCGGTTCCACACCGGCTCCAGGAACCTGTTGGCGAAGCGCAGGCCGAGGATGTTGAACACAGTGGCCTTGCCAAGGAAGTGGTCCACGCGGTGGATGTGGTCTTCCGGGACCAAGGCGGAGAGGGTCTTGTTGAGTTCCCGGGCGGATTCCGAACCGGATCCGAAGGGTTTCTCCATCACCAGGCTTGTTCCCGGGGGAAGCTCTTGGGCGGTGAGGACCTCGCAGGCCTTCTGGCTGATGTGCGGTGGCAACGCGAAATAGACGGCGATTGGCGCTTCGAGCCCGGCCAGGAGCGTCGCGAGCTGGCCGTCCGCCGTGACATCCACTTGATGGTATTCGGTATTTTCCTCCAGGGCGGCGATTGCCTTCTTGCCTGCGGCATTTGCACCCTTGGCGGCATCTTCGAAGGCCCCGCCCACGCGTTTGGTCCACTGCTGGGAAGTCCACGGGTCGGAACCGGCTCCGACAAGCTTCAGGCCGTCGGCGAGTCCGCTGGCCACGAGCCGGGCAAGGCCCGGTAACAGCAATCGGCCCGTCAGATCTCCGGAGGCGCCTAGGATGAGCAACGTATTTACTGTTGTTTTGCTGGTCACTGTGCCAGCATGCCATCTTGCGGGCGCGTCTTGGTACCCTAGATAGTCGAGTCCCTCAGTTGAGTCAGATTTGTTTGGGGCAGGAATCGTCAAGATATTGGTGCGTCGGAACGGCCGCCATTCGTAGACCATTGAAAGAAGTGCACGGCGCGTGTTCAATTCACTCTCTGACCGGTTGACAGCAACCTTCAAGAATCTCCGTGGCAAGGGCCGCCTCACCGAGGCCGACGTCGATGCCACCGTCCGGGAGATCCGGCGTGCCCTCTTGGACGCCGACGTTGCCGTGCCCGTAGTCCGTGAGTTCACAGCCCGCATCCGCGAACGCGCCCTGGGCGCGGAGGTTTCCGCTGCGCTGAACCCGAGCCAGCAGATCGTGAAGATCGTCAACGAGGAACTCCAGGAGATCCTCGGCGGCGAGACCCGTCGTATCCGCTTGGCGAAGACCGGGCCCACCATCATCATGCTCGCCGGCTTGCAGGGTGCTGGTAAGACCACCCTCGCCGGCAAGCTTGCCAAGTGGCTCAAGGCCCAAGGCCACAGCCCCGTACTCGTTGCGGCCGACCTCCAGCGTCCCAACGCCGTGACGCAGCTCCAGATCGTCGGTGAACGCGCCGGCGTTCCCGTCTTCGCGCCGCACCCCGGGACCACCTCGGATCTGGACGTTCCCACCGGCGATCCGGTCGCCGTCGCACGCGCCGGCGTCGACGAAGCCCGCCAGAAGCTGCACGACGTCGTGATCGTCGACACCGCGGGACGCCTCGGCGTCGACGCGGAAATGATGGACCAGGCGCGCCGCATCCGCCAGGCGATCATCCCGAACGAAGTGCTGTTCGTGATCGACTCCATGATCGGCCAGGACGCCGTCAACACGGCGGTTGCCTTCGATGAGGGCGTCAACTTCACGGGTGTCGTGCTGTCGAAGCTCGACGGCGACGCCCGCGGCGGTGCCGCTCTCTCAGTCGCGTCCGTCACCGGAAAGCCGGTCATGTTCGCGTCCACCGGCGAAGGCCTGGACGACTTCGAACTGTTCCACCCGGACCGCATGGCCTCCCGCATCCTCGATATGGGTGACGTTCTTACCCTGATCGAGCAGGCCGAGAAGAACTGGGACAAGGACGAAGCTGCCCGGATGGCGAAGAAGTTCGCCGACCAGGAAGACTTCACCCTGGACGACTTCCTCGCCCAGATGCAGCAGATCCGCAACATGGGCTCCATGAAGAAAATGCTCATGATGATGCCGGGTGCGCAGAACATCCGCCAGCAGCTGGAGCAGTTCGATGAGCGGGAAATCGATCGCGTGGAGGCGATTGTCCGCTCCATGACCCCGCACGAGCGCTTGGCTCCGAAGATCATCAACGGTTCCCGCCGCGCCCGCATCGCCCGTGGTTCCGGTGTGCACGTCTCCGAGGTCAACGGCCTCCTGGAGCGTTTCGCCCAGGCCCAGAAGATGATGAAGAAGCTGGCCCAGGGCGGCGGCATGCCAGGGATGCCCGGCATACCCGGCCTCGGTGGCGGGTCCCGCAAGGCGAGCAAGAACGCGCCCAAGAAGAAGGCCCGTTCCGGAAACCCCGCCAAGGCTGCCCAGGAACTGCGCGACGCCGAGAACAAGCGGGCGAACGCCGTTCGCACCGGCGCGGCATTCGGTCAGCCTTCCGGCGACTTCGACCCCTCCCAGCTCAACCTGCCCAAGGGCTTCGACAAGTTCCTCGGTAAGTAACGCCCGCCCGACCCAACTGACTCGCATTTGTTGTCGTTATGGGCGCTCATAACGACAACTACTGCGAGGTAGTTGGGTTGTCAGCCCCGTGCCATAGGCTGGGGGAATGCAAAAGCAGCGCGTTGTGTTCGTCCATGGAGCAGGCACATTCGGCGCTGCCGCGTGGCCGAAACAACACGGCATGGCGCTGCAGTACGATGCGCTCTTCCTGAAACGCCACGGGTTCGATGCGCAGGCCGAGCCTTTGGAATCCGACGTTGCCGCCGATGTGGACATCATCCTGGAGTGCCTTGGAGCGCGGGAGGCCGCGTCAGCCCCCGGGCCGGCGCGTGGAGGCCATGTCGTGGCGCATTCCCAAGGCGCGATTTCCGCGATGTTGGCCGCAGTGGAACGGCCGGACCTGGTCCGGTCGCTCGTGCTGGTGGAACCGGCTTGTCTGTCATTGACGGCCGAATTGCCGGCCACTGCGGCTTACCGGGCACTCATGGAGCCGTTGTTCCGGGTCCGGCACGAACTCAGCGATGACGATTACCAGCGCGAATTCGTCCGCCGCGCGTTTTCCTCGGAGGCGGCGGTCCTCAGCACCCCTGAGGCCCGGCGTACCGCCCGGCGGCTGAGGCTCCAGGCAGCGCCGTGGGAAGCGCCCCTGCACATCGTGCCGGGAGTCCCCACGCTTGTCCTGACCGGTGGTTGGGAGCCCCTGTACGAAGAGATCGCCGGCTACTTGCAGGAAACCGGTGCCCTCCACCGCGTTGCGGCTGGAGGACACCGGCCTCATGATTCAGTTGAAGGAGACCGGATGATCCGGTCCTTCATCGCGGATGTCAGCCGCGCCGGATCAGTGCAAGCTTCCTGATCAGTCCAAGCTTCCTGATCAGTTCAGGCTTCCTGACGTCACTCAACGTTTTCCTGCGGGAACCTCGAGCTCGGGCAAGTAGACCTTGCCGCCGGATGCCAGGAATTCCTGGCTCTTTTCGCGCATCCCGCTGTACATCTCCGCGATGGCCGCCTGGGAATCCGCCGAGCCGTATTCGTCGCGGATGTCCTGGCTGATGCGCATGGAGCAGAATTTCGGTCCGCACATGGAGCAGAAATGCGCCGTCTTGGCCGGTTCCGCCGGGAGAGTCTCGTCGTGGAACGATTCGGCCGTGACCGGATCCAATGACAGCGCAAACTGGTCACGCCAGCGGAACTCGAAGCGGGCCTTGGACAGGGCATCGTCGCGTTCATGGGCGCCGGGGTGTCCCTTCGCAAGGTCAGCGGCGTGGGCGGCGATTTTGTACGTGATCACGCCGGTCTTGACGTCGTCCTTGTTCGGCAGGCCCAGGTGTTCCTTCGGGGTGACGTAGCAGAGCATCGCGGTTCCGTAGCGTGCGATCTCCGTGGCGCCGATGGCCGAAGTGATGTGGTCGTAGCCCGGGGCAACGTCGGTCACGAGCGGGCCGAGGGTGTAGAACGGTGCGCCGTCGCACAGCTCCTGCTGCCGCTCGACGTTCTCGCGGACGAGGTGGAACGGGATGTGCCCGGGGCCTTCCACCATGACCTGCACGTCGTACTTCCACGCCCGCTTCGTGAGCTCCGCGAGAGTGTCGAGCTCGGCGAACTGCGCGGCGTCGTTGGCGTCTGCCGTCGCTCCCGGACGCAAGCCGTCGCCGAGCGAGAACGCGACATCGTACTTGGCAAAGATTTCGCAGAGTTCGTCGAAATGCGTGTAGAGGAAGTTTTCCTCATGGTGCGCCAGGCACCAGCCCGCCATGATGGAACCGCCGCGGGAAACGATGCCAGTCACGCGGTTCGCCGTCAGCGGCACGTAGCGCAGCAACACGCCGGCGTGGATGGTCATGTAGTCGACGCCCTGCTCGCACTGTTCGATGACGGTGTCGCGGAAGATCTCCCAGGTGAGCTTGTTGGCTTCGCCATTGACCTTCTCAAGGGCCTGGTAAATCGGCACGGTGCCGATCGGCACGGGGGAGTTGCGGATGATCCATTCGCGGGTGGTGTGGATGTCGTCGCCGGTGGACAGGTCCATGACGGTGTCGGCGCCCCATTGGGTGGCCCACTGCAACTTGTCCACTTCTTCGGCGATGGAGCTGGTGACGGCCGAGTTGCCGATGTTGGCGTTGATCTTCACCAGGAACGCCTTGCCGATGATCATCGGTTCGGATTCGGGGTGGTTGATGTTGTTGGGGATGATGGCCCGGCCGGCGGCGACTTCACTGCGGACCAGTTCCACATCGCAGTTCTCGCGAAGCGCGACGAACTGCATTTCGGGCGTCACGATGCCCTGTCTGGCGTAATGCATCTGCGTGACGGTCTTGCCCTCGACGGCGCGGCGGGGCACCGGCTGTGCGCCCTTCCACTCCGCGGAGGCGGCGCCGCGGCGCACGGCCGACTTGCCGTCGTCGAGCAGGTTCCGTTCGCGGCCGCTGTAGGCCTCGGTGTCGCCGCGGGCTTCGATCCACTCGCTGCGGAACGGCTCGAGGCCAACCACGGGATCACTTCCTGGCCCGGCGGTGCGGTACACCTGGAAAGGCGCGTTGGCCTCGCCGTTGGGGGATGGCTCCAGGGCGATTTCCGTGACCGGAACCCGGATTCCCGTCTCAGTGTCTTCCAGGAACACGAGGGAATGCGACTTGAGGGACTGGGTCACTTCTTGAGCCGATCCGTTTTGGGTAGGGCTCAGCTGTGTTTCTTTGGTACTCAAAGGATTACTCACTTCCTTCGCCGGCATTACCCGGACAGGTTCAACGGTCGCAGGCCGCGTCAGCCCGATCTCAGCCCTTGCAAGGGCCCCCGTGTGGTCGTAGACGAAGCTACCACAGCCGGGAGTCCTTGAGACAGATGTGACCGAGGACAGACGTCACTGCCCTGGCGACGGCGCCTGAGTCTAGGGTGGATTCATGGCGGAAATCATCGAATTCAGCGGCGCCGTCCTCACCGGGCCGGAAGAGGATCTGCGCGGCCTCTGGTCGGTCGACGGACGGCTGACCTTTGTCCGACCCCTCGCGAAGCCGGACGTCGTGCTGGACGGATGGGTGCTGCCCGGCTTGGTCGACGCGCATTGCCATGTTGGCTTGGGCAAGGGCGGAGCCGTCGACGAGGAGACTGCCCGCTTGCAGGCGACGGCGGACCGGAATGCCGGGACACTCTTGATCCGCGACGCCGGTTCCGCGAGCGACACGCGCTGGCTGCAGCGCCGGACGGACATGCCGAGGATCATCCGGGCAGGCAGGCACATCGCGAGGCGACGGCGGTACATTCCCGGCCTGGCCGAGGAAGTCGAACCGGAGGATCTGGTGGAGGCGGTGCGCAAGCAGGCACGGTCCGGAGACGGCTGGGTCAAGATCGTCGGGGACTGGATCGACCGCTCCGCCGGGGATCTCGGCCCGTCCTTTCCGGCGGCCATCGTCAAGGACGCCGTCGCGGCGGCGCACGACGAGGGGGCCCGGGTGACCGCCCATTGCTTCGCCGAAGGGACGATCGACGACATGCTCGACGCCGGCATCGACTGCATCGAGCACGCGACTGGTCTCCTCCCGCACCATATTCCCCGGCTGCTGGACCAAGGCGTACCGATCGTCCCCACCCTCATCAACATTGCGACGTTCCCGGACATCGCGAAGCAGGCGGAAGCGAAGTTCCCCCGTTACGCCGCCCACATGATCGCGCTCTGGGAGCGTCGGCATGAGCGGGTCCTCGAGGCGTTCGACGCCGGAGTGCGGGTATATGCCGGAACCGACGCCGGCAGCGTCATCAAGCACGGCCGGATCGGCGAGGAGATCCTGGAACTGCACCAGGCGGGCCTGCCGCCGGCCGCCGCGCTCGACGCGGCCTGCTGGTCCGCCCGCGAGTGGCTGGGTGCCGACGGCATCAGCGAAGGCGCCAGTGCCGACGTCGTGCTCTACGCAAACGATCCCCGCGCGTCCCTTGAGGCGGTGCTGAAGCCGCAATGCACCGTGTTGCGGGGACGCCTTTTCGGAAGTGCCGGGCATTAGGAATAAATTGAAGCTTCAAGTAATTTAGATGTATAGAGGTTGCCGAAGGGCGGCGCCACAAAAGCCGGGAGTTGCACATGACCATCACATCCAGCCAGGATCTCCTTCCTGCCGAACTCACCATGGGCACCGTCATGCTCAAAGTGGGGGACATGAAGCTCATGGGCGACTACTACCAAAGGGCGCTCGGCCTGGACATCGTCGCCGAGCAAGACGGCGGACTCTACTTCGGCCGGCTCGGCAAGCCGTTGGTGCACCTCGCTCCCGCCTCCGGTCTCCAGATCCCGGGCCGCGGAGAGGCCGGACTCTTCCACACGGCTCTGCTCTTCGCGGACCAGTCCTCGCTCGCCGCAACTGTTGCCTCCGCAGCGCAGTACGAGCCCCACGCCTTTGTCGGCAGCGCCGACCACCTGGTCAGCGAGGCCTTCTACTTCACCGACCCCGAGGGCAACGGAATCGAGCTCTACTACGACAAGCCCCGCGAAGGCTGGGAGTGGAACGGCGGTTCGGTCGTCATGGACAGCCTGCCGCTCCCGCCGCAGCGCTACCTCCAGCAGTACCTGAGCGAAACGGCGGTGGCCGGCCAGCACGAGGCGGGCGCCGGCGTCGGGCATGTCCACCTCCAAGTGGGGGACGTCAAGACCGCCCATGACTTCTACGTCGACACCTTGGGCTTCGAGCAGACGGCCGGCTGGCACGGGCAGGCACTGTTCGTCTCCGCCGGGGGCTACCACCACCACATGGCCATGAACGTCTGGAACAGCCGCGGTGCGGGCCCGCGCAAGGACACGCTCGGTCTCGGCGAGGTGGTCATTGAAGTGCCGTCAGGCGACGACGTCGGCGCGCTCGCCGACCGCCTCAAGGTTGCCGGCATCGCCTCCCACCACACCGGCCAGGAGCTGCGCTTCGAGGACCCGTGGCGCAACCGGCTGCGCGTCGCCGTCCGCTACGCTTGATCCGACGGTGTGGCGCATTCGGCCGCCGCGCCGCAGCTCCGTCGCCACGAATGAATGAGAGTAGTTTCCATGGGCTTTGCTGAAATCTTTGTTGCCACCCACGATGAAGCACTCAAGAGGGCCGCTGCCCTGGAGAAGGGCAGTGACGTATCCGGCGCCGCGGTCCGGATCCCGGGAATCAGCGATTTCGAAGTAGAACAACTTGGCGACCTCGCCGGCACGGCCGTGCATGCGGCTGGCGCCGACTATGAGCTCGCTTTGGTGGACGTCACCAGTGACGCCTTGCTCGGCGTCCCCGAAGCCATGGTGCGTGCCCTGTCCGAGCTGCTCAGCTACGAGACCGAGGGAGAAGGAAGCATCCTCGACGACGTCGCCGAACGCTGGGCGGCCCAAGAGGACATGCCCTTTGATGCCCAACAGTCCCGGCTGTACGTCCAGCAATTGGCGGCGCTCGCGAGCGACGTCGAAAAGGCCGAACGTGCCGGCCTCTACGTCTGGTCCGCCGAGCAGTAGAGCCGCGCTAAACCCGCCGCACGGACCGCGCGTTCGAAATACTGTCTGCCATCTGGCACAATGGACAAGTACTCGATCTGCGCGGCCCCTCTCTCCGTGTGTGCATCTTGTCCTTTGGAACCCTCAAGTATGGCCCGCCCCACGGGTGCAGAACGACGGGCTCAACCCCGTTTCAGAAACAGGAGTGACCACAAAAGTGGCCGTAAAGATTCGCCTTAAGCGCTTCGGTAAGATGCGCGCACCGTACTACCGCATCGTCGTCATGGACTCCCGCGCCAAGCGCGATGGCCGTGCGATTGAAGAAATCGGCAAGTACCACCCCACCGAAGAGCCCTCGTACATCGAGGTTGTCTCCGAGCGTGCACAGTACTGGCTGTCCGTCGGCGCCCAGCCGACCGAGCAGGTCGCTGCGATCCTCAAGATCACCGGTGACTGGCAGAAGTTCAAGGGCCTCCCGGGCCAGGAAGGCACGCTGAAGACCAAGGTCGCCAAGCCTGCTTTCGTTGCACCGGAGAAGGGTTCCGTCATCATCCCGGAAGCCATCACCAAGAAGGCCAAGCAGTCGGAAGCAACTGAAGCTCCCGCTGACGCTGAAGCAGAGACCACCGAGGCTGAGTAAATTGCTGGCAGAAGCGCTCGAGCACTTGGTCCGTGGGATCGTTGACAGCCCTGAGGACGTCAAGGTCAGTGCCAAGAACAACCGCCGCGGGGAATCCCTCGAGGTACGTGTTCACCAGGATGACCTCGGACGGGTGATCGGTCGCCAGGGTCGCACCGCACGCGCTTTGCGCACCGTGATTGCGGCATTGGCAGGCGGCGAGCAGGTCAGGGTCGACGTCGTCGACACCGACCGCCGCCGGTAACGCGCTCAGCAATACTTGTCTTAGATCCGGCCCCTTCACCAGATTATGGTGGAGGGGCCGGATTGTTTTACGAGCAAATCCCCAGTCCTGGTCCACGTCGGCCCAGCGAAGAAACCAGAGGAACACATGCAGCTCCAGGTCGCCCGAATCGGCAAGCCCCACGGAATCCGCGGCGAAGTCACCGTCCAGGTGCTCACTGACGCCCCCGGCGATCGTTTTGTCCCTGGGACCGAATTCGTGGTGGAGCCCGCAAAGGCCGGTCCCTTGACCATCATCAGCGCCCGGTGGAACAAGGACATCCTGTTGCTCGGTTTCGAAGAGATCTCCACGCGCAACCAGGCGGAGGAAATCCGCGGCGCGAAGCTGTTCATCGAGACGGAAGAGCTGGAAGAGGACGACGACGAAGGCTGGTACGAGCATGAGCTCGTCGGCCTTGAGGTGCGGGTCGGCTCGCAGGCCGTAGGCAAAGTGACCGCACTCAACACCATGCCGGTCCAGGACCTGCTGGTCATTGAAGACGCGGACGGCAAGGAAATCCTGGTGCCTTTCGTCGAGGAAATCGTGCCTGAGGTCAACATCGAGGACGGCTACGTGTTGCTCACCCCGCCGCCGGGCCTCTTCGAACTGAATACCGAAGCTTCCGCCGGCGACGCGGAAGCGGACGATGCCGACACCAAGGATGACGCCTAGATGCGCATCGACGTCGTCAGCATCTTCCCCGAGTACCTGGCGCCGCTCGAGCTTTCCCTCATAGGCAAGGCCCGTCAGGATGGGCTCTTGGAGCTCAATGTCCATGACTTGAGGACCTTCACCACGGACAAGCATCGCACGGTGGACGACACTCCGTATGGTGGCGGCGCGGGCATGGTCATGAAACCCGAGCCCTGGGCGCAGGCCCTGGAATCCATCGCCGACGCGCGAAGTGCCGATGCCGGAACTGCCGCAACTGAGCCCTCATCGGACGTACCGAAGAAAAAGCCGGTCCTGATTGTCCCGTCGCCCGCGGGGGAGCGCTTCAACCAGGCCCTCGCCTATGAGCTTGCCGAGGAAGATCGGCTCGTTTTCGCCTGCGGCCGCTATGAAGGCATTGACGAGCGCGTCATGGATTGGGCGGCAGGACACTTCACCGTCCGTCCGGTCAGCTTGGGCGACTATGTCCTCAACGGCGGGGAGGTTGCAGTCCTGGCCATGGTCGAGGCCATCGGACGATTGCTTCCGGGCGTCGTCGGCAATCCCGAATCGTTGGTGGAGGAATCCCATTCGGACGGCTTGCTCGAGTACCCGGTCTACACGAAACCCTCGTCCTGGCGCGATCGTGACGTGCCTGCCGTCCTTTTGAGCGGCAACCACGGCAGGATTGCCCAGTGGCGACGCCACGAACAATTCCGCCGCACGGCGGAACGCCGCCCGGACCTCCTCGCAGAGTTCGACGCCGGCCGCCTGACCCGCGCGGACCGCACGGCTTTCGGCGAACTCGGGTACGACGTCGTCGACGGCCGGCTGCGACGCCGCCCGGACAGCGATCTCCCGGCCTGAGCCTCCCGCCGTCGGGCAGCCTCATCCGCCAGCCGTCTGCGGGAACCGGGCCGCATTCGCGGGATTGGCCGGAACTCCCGCGGTGTGGCAGAATTAACCCTTGTGTCTACTGGGTTCGCGCCTGCCACAGGGGGAGCGTCACCAACAGCCTGACAATCCGGAACCGCCAATCAGTGGTGGTACCGGACTTTGAAAATCTTCGGCGGTAATTTCCGGACGGCCTTGCGCCCCGGGCTTGACCGCCGTGACCCAAAGTGGATGACCTGTGGCGTTCACCAGGAGTGGATTAATGCATATCCTCGATAGCGTAGATGCAGCTTCGCTGCGTAACGATGTTCCCGAGTTCCGCGCGGGTGACACCATCAAGGTTCACGTGAACATCATCGAAGGCAAGAACTCCCGTGTCCAGGTCTTCCAGGGCTTCGTCCTGGGCCGCCAGGGTGACGGCGTTCGCGAAACCTTCACGGTCCGCAAGGTTTCCTTCGGTGTCGGCGTGGAGCGTACCTTCCCGGTTCACTCCCCGATCATCGAGAAGATCGAGGTCGTCACCAAGGGCGACGTCCGCCGCGCCAAGCTCTACTACATGCGCGCACTGCGCGGCAAGGCTGCGAAGATCAAGGAAAAGCGCGACTTCGCCACCGGCAAGTAGGTCTTTCGACCAACAGCGGGTCCTGGATTCGTGTCCGGCCTGCGCCGGAGAAATCCGCAACGCAACAGGAAACGAATCATGGACCACGCAAAACGCCAGCCCCGGAAACAGGGCTGGCGTTTTGTTTTGCTCGCATTTGTCCTTGCCGTGGCTATCAGCGGGCTTGTCCGGTCTTTGTGGCTCGACGTCTACTTCATCCCCTCCGAGTCCATGGAGCCGATCCTGGGCACCGGAGACCGCATCCTTGTGTCCCGGACCGATTTCGGCGCGGACCCTATCCGCCGTGGAGACATTGTGGTCTTCGACGGCAGGGGAACCTTTGCCCCGCTGAACAGCGGCAAAGGAGCGTTTGCCGACGCAGTGGCCGCCACGGGCCATTGGCTGGGCCTGACGGGAAGCGACACGACATACGTCAAACGTGTCATCGGGCTCCCCGGAGACCACGTTGTTTGTTGTGGGGCCGGCGGCAAACTCACAGTCAATGGTCAGCCGCTTGAGGAACCCTATCTGTATCCCGGCGACACGCCGAGCGAGCAGAGATTCGATGTCATAGTCCCCAGTGACCGATTGTGGCTCATGGGAGACCACCGTTCACGGTCGGCCGATTCGCGTGGGCTGCTGGGCGCACCCGGCGGAGGGATGGTGCCGCTGGAGCGTGTCATCGGGCGTCCGGTCCGGATTGTCTGGCCGCTTGATAGATTTGCAGAACTGCCTCGCCCTGCGCAGGCCGGTACAACCTCGAAGAACGGACAATAGATGCCCGAGACAACTCCCGGGAAGCCGGAACGGCACGACGACGACGCCCGGCTCCTTGACGGATCGTCCGCTTCCGCGATGGATCTTGCAGCCGACGCCGATCCGGCGGCGGACAGGGCGACTGGCTCGAGCGCGGCCGCTTCCGGGGAGCAGGAGTCTCCGCGCCGCTCTGCACGGCGGGGTCCGCGATCGGACACGGGCGATAGCGATCAGCCTGAAACCGCCGGCAAAAGCCACGGCAGTCCGTTCCTCGGCTGGCTCAGGGAAATCGGCACCGTGGTGGTCATCGCGATCGTGTTGTCCTTCCTCATCAAGACTTTCCTGTTCCGGGCCTTCTTCATTCCTTCCGAGTCCATGGTCAACACCCTTGACGTGGACGACCGGATCTTCGTAAATCTGCTGGTCCCGCAACCTTTCGCGCTGCAGCGCGGCGACATCGTGGTCTTCAAGGACACGCAGGGATGGCTGCCGCCCGCGCAGAAGGCAGCGCCCGGGCCCTTCAAGTGGTTCCAGGACGGACTTGTCTTCGTCGGGCTGCTTCCTGACGAGACAAACCAACACCTCGTCAAGCGCGTGATCGGTCTGCCGGGGGATAGGGTCTCCTGCTGCGACAGTTCCGCCCGCGTCAGCGTCAACGGCACGGTCCTCAACGAGAGCTACATCAATCCTGCCCAGGTTCCGCTGGCCAAGTCTTTCGATGTAGTGGTCCCTGCGGGCAAAATTTGGGTTATGGGCGACAATCGCAACAACTCGGCCGACTCCCGCGAACACCAATCAGTCAATGGTGGTTTCATCGATATCTCCGACGTCGAGGGCCAAGCGACGGTCATTGCGTGGCCCATCAACCGTTGGCAGATCCTTGACAACCACTCCGATGTCTTCCGCAACGTCCCTGCGCCGTCTCCCCAGAACACGGCTTCACCCACGGCTCCAGCGGGCAAATGATGGTTCCGGCGGGAGCGGGAACTCCGGTTCGAACGCAGCGGAAACCCGCCGCGCGGACGAAGCACGCTCCTGAATTTCCGACCCTGGATGTCGAACGGGGTTTCCTGGCTCCGGGGGTCACCCTTCTGGCGGGTGTCGATGAAGTAGGCCGTGGAGCCCTCGCCGGGCCGGTGTCGGTGGGGATCGCCGTCGTTGACCTCGCGGACCACGGCTTGATCGCCGGTGTCCGCGACAGCAAGCTCCTCAAACCGGAGGACCGCGAGCGGTTGGAACCGCTGGTACGCGAATGGGCGGTTGGATCCGCGGTGGGCCACGCAAGTTCGGCGGAGATCGATGCGCTGGGAATTGTGGGCGCCCTGCGCCTTGCCGGCACACGCGCCTGGTTCGAGATCCTCGCGTCGGGCGTGCATCCGGACCTCGTCCTGCTGGATGGGAGCCACAACTGGCTCTCGCCCCAGAGCCAAGGTTCGTTGTTCGACGCGGAGCCCTCCGGACCCGCTTGTGAGGCGCCGGTCCACACCCGGGTGAAGGCGGACATGAGCTGCCTGAGCGTCGCCGCCGCCAGTGTGCTTGCCAAGGTAGCGCGCGACCACATCATGCTTGGGCTGCACGAGGAATATCCGGCGTTCGGCTGGAACGAGAACAAGGGCTACGCCACGTCGTTCCACCGGGATGCGCTCAGATCATCGGGTCCTACGCCGTACCACCGGACCAGCTGGAACCTGCTCTAGCCTCCGCTTTTCCGCGTCCTTCACGGGGTCGGCCGGGCCGTGGCGGCGTGCGCCCGCTCTATGGTGCAAGATGGATCTATGAGTGCCGAGGATCTTGAGAACTACGAAACCGACATGGAGCTGCAGCTCTACCGCGAATACCGCGACGTCGTTGGTTTGTTCAGCTACGTTGTCGAGACCGAACGCCGGTTCTATCTGGCAAACCACGTTGACCTGCAGGCCCGCAGTGCCGACGGCGAGGTCTATTTCGACTTGACCCTCCAGGATGCCTGGGTGTGGGACGTCTACCGTTCGGCGCGATTCGTGAAGAATGTCCGGGTCATTACGTTCAAGGACGTCAACGTCGAGGAACTGCCGCGCAACGAGGAACTTTCCTTGCCGAAGGACGGGGACCTCGGGGATCTCGGCAACCTGGGCAACTAGGCCCTGGGCAACCAGGACGGCCCGCCCACTCTTCCTCCACACCGTCTGTTAGACGGAGTTTCCCACATAGCCAAACTGCCCCCTGTCTTTGGTATTTCCGTGCCTCCACGCTGGAAGCGGAGGTGGTCATGAAAGCCAAAGACTTGTTGGGCCGGCACGGTGAAACGTTGGCCGTAACTTTCCTTGAAACCCAGGGAATGCGGATTGTGGACCGCAATTGGAGATGCTCCGAGGGCGAGATCGACATCGTGGCGCTCGACGGCGACACCTTGGTGATCGCCGAGGTCAAGACCCGGAAGAACCTGGCTTATGGGCATCCTTTCGAAGCGGTTGACGCAGCCAAACTCGCCCGGCTCCATCGCCTGGCCCTCTCCTGGTGCCGTGATCACGAACTGCGTGCCCCGCGCCGCCGGGTGGATGTCGTGGGAATCATCGACGACGGCGTGGGCGAGCCAAAGCTCGAACACCTCAAGGGCGTGGGCTAGATGGGCGTGGGTCGAAGCTATTCCGTGGCGCTGCTGGGCCTGAACGGATACATCGTGGAGGTCGAAGCAGATATCGGCCAGACCCTCCCCAATTTCGTGATCCTGGGACTGCCGGACGCTTCCCTGAACGAGGCCAAGGAGCGCATTCGTTCCGCGGCGCAGAATTCCGGCATCCCCCTGAGTCGCCGAAAGATCACCGCAAACCTGATTCCGGCCTCACTGCCGAAGCGTGGCTCGGGGTTCGACCTCGCGATCACCATGGCAGTATTGCGCGCTGCCGGAGATATCCGCTCTACCGAAGACACGGTTTTCATCTCCGAGTTGGGACTGGATGGCAGGCTGAGACCGGTTCGCGGCATCTTGCCGGCGGTCATGGCGGCGGTCCAGGCAGGCCACTCCGAGATTGTGGTGGCCCAGGCCAACGTCGCCGAGGCGGAGTTGGTTCCAGGGGCAGTGGTTCGTGGCTACAAGACCCTGGCTCGCCTTGCCTTCGATTTCGGGGCCGATCCGCAGGACCTGGCCCTCGACTATGACCCGGCCGACGGTGACGTTGCGGGAGACGGTGACGTGGGTGCCGTGCTCGCTCCGGATCTTTGCGATGTCTCGGGGCAGGGCGATGCCCGCCGCGCCTTGGAGGTTGCGGCAGCGGGGGCACATCACGTGCTGCTTTGTGGTCCCCCCGGTGCTGGCAAGACGATGCTTGCCGAGCGGCTCCCGGGGCTCTTGCCGGATTTAGGGGACCGGGAAGCTATGGAAGTCACGGCGATCCATTCGCTTTCGGCCGTCCATGTTGACTCGGTACAGCTGTTGCGCCGACCGCCCTTTGAGAACCCCCATCACAGCGCGACCGCGGCAGCAATCATCGGCGGTGGTTCCGGCCTGCCGCGGCCCGGGGCGGCATCACGGGCACACCGTGGCGTCCTGTTCCTGGATGAAGCGCCGGAGTATGAACGCCGGGTCCTGGACGCCCTGCGGCAGCCTCTGGAAAGCGGAGAGCTGGTCATCCATCGTTCCGCCGGTACCGCCGCGTATCCGGCCCGTTTCCAGCTGGTCCTGGCTGCGAATCCTTGCCCTTGCGGGAAGGCCACCGGCAAGGGAGTCGATTGCACCTGCACCCCGGTGATGCGGCGCCGCTACTTCGGGCGCATGTCCGGGCCGTTGCTGGACAGGGTGGACATCCAGCTCCAGGTGGAACGGGTGTCCCTCGCGGACTTCGGGCAGTCCGGCGCGGAGGAGGACACGGCTACTGTCGCCGGGAGGGTCCATGCCGCCCGGTCGCGGCAACGGGAACGGCTAGAGAGTTTCGGGATGGAAACCAATTCGCAGGTTCCCGGGCGGGTACTGCGCGGCGAACTGCGCCTGCCTTCCGCGACCACGAAGATTCTGGATACTTCCCTGGAACGCGGAATCCTCACGGCCAGAGGCTACGACCGCGTCTTGCGTCTCGCGTGGACCCTTGCTGATCTGGGCCACAGGGACCAGCCCCACAGTGACGACATAGGACAGGCCCTCGGCTTGCGGCAGGCGGTTGCGGCCGCATGAAAGGACACGCCATGACTGAACACGGCCAGCGGATTACCCCGGACGTTCCGGACGGGAAAAGGGAGCGGCTTGCCCGGGCAGCGCTATCACGGCTGATGGAACCGCAAGATGCGGCAGGGCTCGCGCTGGTGCAGGCGGCGGGGGCCGTTGACGGTCTCAAGATAGCGAGCGGCGAGCTCAAGGCCGGGCCCGCGCTTGAGCAGGAAGTGGCTTCCTTGTTGGGTGAGAGCGGGGTTTCTTCTGCCGCGGCGGGATTGGCCGCTGCCCTGCGACGGTGGGCGCCACGGGTCCCGGACCTTGCTCCGGAACGCGACCTTGCCACCATGAAACGCTGGGTGGTCGCATGATCATCCCCGGCGACCCGATGTGGCCCGCGCAGTTGGCAGACCTGGGCCTTCATGAGCCGTTGTGCTTGTGGTGGCGGGGACACGAATTGGAGTTCCCACCCGTTCGTCGGGTCGTGGCCCTTGTCGGCTCACGTGACAGCACAAGCTACGGGGCCTCCGTAACGGGTGATTTCGCTTATGGGCTCGGTCAGCGCGGCTGCACGGTTGTTTCCGGAGGAGCCTATGGGATCGACGCGCATGCGCACCGCGGGGCTTTGGCCGGGGGCACAAACGACATGCCGACCATCGCGGTGATGGCCGGGGGAGTGGATCGATACTATCCGTCCGGAAACGAGGATCTCTTGCGTGCCGTGGCGAACCAAGGTGCGGTCATCGCGGAGGTTCCCCCGGGCTCGGCGCCCACCCGCTATAGGTTCCTTCAGCGGAACAGGATTATCGCCGCCTTGGCAGCCGTGACCGTGGTGGTCGAAGCGCGATGGCGTTCGGGTGCCTTGAATACAGCTCATCATGCTGAATCCATTGGCAGGGCGGTCGCCGCGGTCCCGGGGTCCATTCACAGCGCCAACTCTGCTGGCTGCCATCGGCTCCTCCGGGATGGCGGAGCTGTTTGCGTCACGGACGTCGGAGAGATCGCTGAACTGGCGGGGTCGAGCGGTGAGGGGCTCGTCGGGGACAAGGAAACGGCGGCCTCAGACCACGACGGGCTCACTCTCGAGGACCTGATTCTGCTCGACGCGTTGCCGGTCCGCTCGACGAGCTCGGTGGAGAAGCTCGCAGTCGTTGCGGGACTCAGCCCCGAGTCCGTCAGGGCCGGTCTTGGACGCCTTGGGCTGTTGGGTTTGGCGGTATCAGTGAGCGGGGCATGGAAGAGGTCGGGTAAGCAGGGCTGATTTTGGGACCGGATGGCAGGCTGAGCCTGGTTCGGGGGCTCAAATTCGCAACTTAATCGACAGTCGACTATCAGTTAACTGAACTTTGGCCTAGTCTCTCGGGGCGATATGGGGGACCGTCCTTCCGTCGTTTCAGCAAAGGAGCCGAAGTGACTATGAAGTCAAGGGCGCAGCCCGCGAGGTTCGTGATTGACAGCAAATCGGTCTCCTTCTGATCGTGGGAGCGGTCTTGTTCGTCCAAGGCGGCCCTGGCCCGGTATGGCTTTGGGTTCTTTTCGCGGTCTGGCAGGGGTTGCTCGTGTGGCAGTACTACAGGATTTACGAGTCCATCGGTCAACGGTGAAGATGGCCGAACGTGGCGATGCCAACTACCGGGCCCCTCGGCTGGCACAGTGGAAGGGTGCAAGAGAAATCGCTCCCCGAAGCACTCGCCGGGTCCGTTCAGGACTTCCGTCGCTACCTCGAAAGCGAACGGGCCAGGTCCGCCCACACAGTAAGGGCGTACATCGCCGACGTCGAGAGCCTGCTGCGGTTCGCTGCGGCAGAGGGCGTGGGGGAGCTTGCGGACCTGGAGCTCGGCACCCTCCGGCGTTGGCTGGGGGCACAAAGTGAATCCGGCCGGTCCAGGGCAACACTCGCCCGGCACGCCGCGACGGCCCGCGCGTTCACCTCCTGGGCCCTGCGGGAAGAACTCATCGCCTCGGACCCTGCCATTCGCCTCCAGGCCCCCAGACGGGACCACGCACTCCCTGGAGTTCTTCACCAGCAGCAGGTCTCCAGGATCTTCGAAAACCTGTCAGAGGCAGCCGCTGACGGCTCTGCGATGCCGTTGAGAAACCGCGCCGTCGTCGAATTGCTCTATGCCACGGGGATCCGCGTCGGCGAACTTGCCGGCCTGGACATCGACGATCTCGATATGGAGCGTCGGACTCTTCGCGTGCTCGGTAAAGGAAACAAGGAACGGACGGTGCCCTATGGTGTGCCGGCTGCGCTCGCCGTCGACGACTGGCTTCGCCGCGGCCGTCCACGGCTCGCAACCGAGCGTAGCGGACCGGCGCTCTTTCTCAGTTCCAGGGGTAACCGCATCGATCAGCGCCAGGCCCGCAGTGTCGTCAATGACCTCCTTGCAGCCTTGGGGGATACCGCGGCAACCGGACCCCACGCGCTGCGCCACACGGCCGCTACCCATCTGCTCGACGGCGGGGCGGACCTTCGTGCGGTGCAGGAAATTCTGGGACACAGCAGCCTCGCAACAACACAGATCTACACCCACGTCTCCGTGGACCGGCTTCGCAAGAGCTACCAACAAGCCCACCCTCGTGCCTAAGGACAAGAAACCGAGCAACACTTCGAAGAGTCAAAAGGGAGAAAAACCGCCCGTCCGGGAATCGCACTGGCGTAATTCCGGTCCGTACGGCAAAATGAAAGCACTGTGGGGAAACTTTCAACCAAAACTTGAATGTTCTTCCGCTGCGGAAAAAATCATAGATAGGTAGGGAAACCGGAACAGCGCGGCACCCGCGCAACAAAATTTCATCCGAGCAGAGGTCGTTGGGGAAGACGTACCTACAGCTATGGAGGATGGAATGTCTGTTGCAATAACCCGCGGTGTCTTGTTTGTGCATTCGGCCCCTACCGCATTGTGCCCTCACGTTGAGTGGGCCATTGGATCGGTCGTGGACAAGCGGACCGATCTTGAGTGGACCCCTCAACCTGCCGCGCCCGGAATGTTCCGCGCCGAGCTCTCTTGGGCAGGAGTCCCTGGAACGGGTGCCCAATTGGCTTCGGCGCTGCGTGGGTGGGCGCACCTTCGCTACGAAGTCACCGAGGAGCCCAGCCAAGGCGTGGACGGCGCGCGTTGGTCGCACACTCCGGAGTTGGGTATTTTCCATGCCGTCACCGATGTCCACGGCAACATCATGGTGACTGAGGACCGCATCCGCTACGCCTACGAATCGGGGGCGGGAGATCCTGCCGCCGTCTACCATGAGCTTTCCTTGGCGCTCGGCGAGGCCTGGGACGAAGAGCTCGAGCCCTTCCGGCATGCTGCCGAAGGCGCCCCTGTGCGCTGGCTCCACCAAGTCGGTTAGGGAACGAAGTACCGAGACAGTTTTTCCATAGCAAAGAGGAGGGCCCCACCACGGTGGGGCCCTCCTCTTGTGCCTTTGCGCCTCGACCTGCAGCGACTGTCAGACGTTGCGGATGGCGATGACGGCGTTGTGGCCGCCGAAACCGAAGGAGTTGCTCAAAGCGACAATGTCACCGGCGGGCAAAGTGCGTGCCGAAGTGACGACGTCGAGCGGGATCTCCGGATCCTGGTTCTCAAGGTTGATGGTCAACGGAGCCTGGCGTTCGTAAACGGCAAGAACAGTCAGCACTGCTTCTACGGCCCCTGAAGCGCCCAACAGGTGGCCCATCTGCGACTTGGTGGCAGAGACTGCCACATTGTCGACGTGGGTGCCCAGTGCGGCACGGAGCGCCGTGTACTCGGGCTTGTCACCGACAGGGGTCGAGGTGGCGTGGGCGTTGACGTGAACGACATCCTCGGCCTGGATGCGACCGTCGAACATGGCAGCCTTCAAGGCGCGGGTAGCGCCCAGGCCTTCCGGGTCCGGCGCCGTGATGTGGTAGGCGTCAGCCGTGACCGAAGTACCGGCGAGCTCAGCGTAGATGCGCGCGCCGCGGGCGATCGCGTGCTCCTCGGCTTCCAGGACCAGGGCGCCGGCGCCTTCACCCATGACGAAGCCGTCGCGGTCGCGGTCGTAAGGCCGCGAAGCGTGCTCAGGATCGTCATTGCGGCGGGAGAGCGCCTGCATCGAGGAAAACGCGGCAAGCGGCATCGGGTGGATGGCGGCTTCGGCACCACCGCACACAACGACGTCGGCCTTGCCCGAGCGGATGAGATCCAGGCCGAGGTGCATGGCTTCGGTGCCGGAAGCGCACGCGGAAACCGGGGTGTGCGCACCGGCGCGGGCACCAAGGTCGAGGCTGACGGCCGCGGCGACGCCGTTCGGCATGAGCATCGGAACTGTCATGGGAAGGACCCGGCGGGGACCCTTTTCCCTCAGCGTGTCCCAAGCGTCCAGAAGCGTCCAGACGCCGCCGATGCCCGTAGCGAAGGCCACGGCAAGGCGGTCGTGGTCGATTTCGGTGATACCGGAATCTGCCCAGGCCTCGCGTGCGGCGATGACACCGAACTGCGTGGAGGGGTCCATGCGCTTGGCTTCAACGCGGCTCAGGACCTCGAGGGCCGGCGTCGAGCACCGGGCGGCAAAGTGGACCGGAAGGTCATACTTGGCAACCCACTCGTCCTCGAGTGTGTGGGCACCGGAGACCCCTTTGAGCGCGTTCTTCCACATTGTGGGGACGTCGCCGCCGATGGGCGTTGTGGCGCCCAGACCGGTTATGACTACTTTGCGTGCCATGCGATCACTCTCTGTCGGATCAGCCAACCCATGTGCTGTTCTCACTGGGAAGGCAGGAAAAAACTTTGGGAGATATAGCAGCTGTGCCGGGCTTCGGATGCAACAGGTCGCACCCGAAGTCCGGCACAGTTGAGGCCAGGCTAGGCCTGTGCGTTCGAGATGAAGTTGACGGCGTCGCCGACGGTCTTGAGGTTCTTGACCTCTTCGTCCGGGATGCGGACGCCGAACTTCTCTTCAGCGTTGACGACGATGGTCATCATGGAGATGGAGTCAATGTCCAGGTCCTCGGTGAAGGACTTGTCCAGCTCCACGGCTTCGGTGGCGAGGCCGGTCTCTTCGTTCACGATTTCAGCCAGGCCGGCCAGGATTTCTTCGTTGCTAGCCATTGTTGGCTCCTTTTCTTGTTGTCCGGCTATTGCCGGAAATGAGGGCAAACCGCGGATACGGCTTGGGTTTCAAAGCACTATTCAATTGGAAGGCAGACGCCGCCCGAGCTACGGAAGAACGATCACCTGGGCACCGAACACCAGACCGGCGCCGAAGCCGATCTGCAAGGCAAGGCCACCGCTGAGCCCAGGGTTCTCCTTCAAGAGCCGGTGCGTGGCCAGCGGAATGGAGGCGGCGGACGTGTTTCCCGCATCGGCGATGTCCCGTGCGACCACCACGGTCTCGGGAAGTTTGAGCTTCTTGACCATCTCGTCGATGATCCGCATGTTCGCCTGGTGGGGGACAAAGGCGGCGAGATCCGAGGCTTCGATTCCTGCGGCGTCCAGGGCTTGCTGCGCAACCTTCGCCATTTCCCACACGGCCCAACGGAAGACCGTCTGCCCGTCCTGGCGGAGCGTCGGCCAGACATCCTGCGCTGCGGAAATAATGGCCTGATCGTCGGATTCGTCCGAATGGCGGGCAGACTCGCCCAGGTTGCGGACTTCGTCGAGGGAATGCGTCATGCCGATCGCGTTCCACTTGCTGCCATCGGATCCCCAGACGGACGGGGCAATGCCGGGCGTGTCGGACGGGCCGATGATCACGGCGCCGGCACCGTCGCCGAGGAGGAAGGAAATGGTTCGCTCATGGTTGTCGATGACGTCCGAGAGCTTCTCGGCGCCGACCACCAAGACGTATTCAGCCGCGCCCGAGCGGACCAAGGCATCGCCCTGGGCAATGCCGTAGCAGTAGCCCGCACATGCCGCGGAGATGTCGAAGGCCGGTGCCGGCGTGGCGCCCAAGCGGTCGGTCAAGGCGGCAGCGGCGGACGGCGTCGCATAGGGGTGCGTGACGGTGGAGACGATGACGGCACCCAGCTGGGAAGCCTCGATGCCGGCCTGCTTGAGCGCCTCGCGCGCCGCCCCTTCGGCCATGTCAATGACGCTGACATCGGCCGCGGCGCGATGGCGGGTGACGATGCCCGTGCGCTGGCGGATCCATTCATCCGAGGAATCGATCCACTGGCAGACGTCGTCGTTGGTGACGATGATGTCCGGGCGGTATGCCCCGATGCCCACAATGCGTGAGAATTCTTTCGTCGGTGCCTGCTTGAGTACGGGGGCGCTCATGCGTCTCCCTCCAATTCCGCGAAGAGTGCAAGTGCAGCGGACAAATCGTCCGGTGACTTGACGGCAACGGTTTTCACGCCCGGCATGCCGCGCTTGGCGAGGCCCGCGAGGGTGCCGGCCGGTGCCAGTTCGATGAGGCCGGTGACCCCGCGCTGGACAAGGTTCTCCATGCAGAGGTCCCAACGCACCGGGCGCGAGACCTGGGCGATCAGGCTTTCGACGGCGGCGCCGCCGTCCGTGACTTCCCGGCCGTCGAAGTTCGAGAGCAACGGAACCGTGGGGGCCTGCGGCTTGAGCGAGGGACGGAGTGCTTCAAGCGCGCTCACGGCCGGAGCCATGTGGGAGGTGTGGAATGCTCCGGCGACCTTCAGCGGGATCACCCTGGCCTTCGCCGGGGGGTTGTCAGCCAGTGCCTGGAGCTGTTCGAACGTGCCCGCGGCTACGGTCTGGCCCGCGCCGTTGACGTTCGCAGGAGTTGCGCCGGCAGCCTCGATGGCGGAAAGCACCTCGGCCGGATCGCCTCCGACGACGGCACTCATCCCGGTGGGGGTGACGGCGGCGGCTGCGGCCATGCTGTTGGCACGCTCGCGGACAAACGTCATGGCTTCTTCTTCGCTCAGGACACCCGCCAGCGCCGAGGCCGTGATTTCCCCGACCGAGTGGCCGGCCAGGACGATCGGAAGGGTGCTGAGTTCGACGTCGAACAGCGATTTCGCTGCAACGAGGCCTGCGGCGACGATCAAGGGCTGCGCGACGGCAGTGTCCTTGATGGTTTCTTCATCGGAGGTGGTGCCGTGGGCCTTGAGGTCGATGCCTGCGATTTCGCTCAGGGAGGCCAAATGGCCTTCTACGGAAGGGAGCTCCAGCCAAGGGGCCAAAAATCCAGGGGTCTGGGAGCCCTGTCCAGGGCAGACGATTGCAAGCACGTAACCAGCTTTCCAAATTGCCGCGTGAACTACTGGTGTTTGCGTACACCAAGCTCACTGGGTCAGTTTGTAGGAAGTCTACAACGGTTCAACCCGCGGATCGGGTACCGTGACGCTCCGGCGTCGCCTTTGGCTGGGCCGAAAGCCGGCCCACGACCAACGCGGTTTGGAGCACGAAAGCCTCCCGCGGGAGGAGCGGGTCCCACCCTGTGACGTCGCAGACGCGCTTGAGACGATACCGCACGGTGTTCGCGTGGACGAACAGTTCGCGGGCAGTCGCTTCGAGGGAATGGCCTAGTTCCAAATAGGTGCCGAGCGTCTCGACCAGGCCGTTGGACGCGGCGAGCAGCGGCCGGTAGATGTTCTTGATAAGGGAGCGGCGGGCGGCGTCGTCGCCTGAGACGACGCGTTCCGGGAGAAGGTCGTCCGCGGCGACCGGTCGCGGAGCCGACGGCCACGCTTTGGCGGCGGTGAGCCCCGCGAAGGCTGCCTGGGCGGAGCTGCTGGCTTCCAGGAGGGAGCCGGCCTCGGGTCCGTAGACCACCGCGCCCGGTGCGAAGAGTTCGCTGAGTTTCAGGTACGCGGTGTCGCGGTCCTGCACGCCACCCAGAATCAGGATGAGGCGGTCGCCCTGGATGCCGACCAGGGCGTCCTCCGCGTAGCGTCCGGCGGTCCGTCGCAACTCGCTCACATAGCTTGCGCTGGGTTCCGACGGCGAATTTCCCACCATCACCGTGAAACGCTCCTGTGCCTTCCAGCCGAGGGCCGCGATCCGGGAGCGAAGGGCATCGGTATTCTCGCCGCGGAGGATGGCGTCCACAATGAGCGCTTCGAGCCGGGTGTCCCAGGAACCGCGGGACTCGGCGGCGCGGGCATAGACATCCGCGGCGGCGAACGCAACTTCCCGCGAATAGCGCAGGACCGCTTCGCGCAAGGACGGTTGGTCGGCTTCGGGTGCGATCACCGGGACCTGGTCCTCGACCACTTCGACGACGATCCGGATCAACTGGAGGGCCTTTTGCAGGCTGATCGAGCGGGTCAGCTCGGTAGGAGCATTCCCAAAGACGTCCGTCAGGATCCACGACGGCGAGCTCGGCCGTTCGTACCACGTCACGAAAGCCGCGATTCCGTTTTGGGCAACCAGGCCCAAAGCTGAACGTTCGTCGGAGCTCAGCCGGCTGTACCATGGCAACGATTTCTCAAGCTTGCGCATGGTGGTGGTGGACAGTTGCCCCACGTTGGCACGGAGCCGCTTGAGGGTCTCCGCCTTTTCCGGTGTTACCGTGCGCGCAGCCGCTTTACGTTTCGCGGGGGTTTGAATCGGCTCTGCCATGCCTTGAGCATACGGCGCATCATCCACAAGCTCCATTTGTGCGAAGGCTACAACTGCGATTGGTACGCGTCACGCGCCGACCGCACCGAACGGCGCCGCGGGCGCTTGTCGGCAAAAGCGTTAAAGCCCGACGGCGGCCCGCACCTTTCGGTGTGGACCGCCGTCGAGATGTCGCTTGGCTTTGCTTCGCTGGAGGCTTAGCTTTCGCCGCCCGCCCCGCCGGTGGTGCCGGCGTTGACATCGAGGAGGCTGTACTTCTCGATTGCCTGGGCCGGTGCCTGGGCGTCAACTTCGCCGCGGCGGGCGAGGAGCTGCAAGGCCTTGACGACGATGGAGTGGGTGTCGTTTTTGAAGAAGCGTCGTGCGGCTTGGCGGGTGTCGGAGAATCCGAAGCCGTCGGC
>NZ_MTPV01000051.1:0-87313 GCF_002009585.1 Arthrobacter sp. SRS-W-1-2016
GGGCTTGCGTTCGACCGGGACGGCTTTGTTGCGCTGTTCAACGCGCAGCAGCTTACGGCCTTCAGGTGCCAGGGTCATGAGGAACTCCATAATTCAGGTGGCGCGGACGCACCACGATGATTCGGTTCCTCCCCGCTCTGTATTGGACCTGAGAGTTTCCGCGTCCCGCCTCGCGGCTGGACGCTTGCACCGTCGGTGAGCCCGGTTGCCCGGACTGCTTTCCAGAGTCGCCTTGCCGCGGCGGTACATGGGCCTGAGAGATTCCTGGGGAGGATTTGCTCCTACGGCGCCTGCTGAAAATGTACCGGCAGGGCTCTCCCGCCGCAGATCATAAGCACATGCCGCCTTTCGGTGACACGTCTCACATGGTATCCGGTGCCTGTGCGGTGCGCAAAGGGCGGCTGTCGCAACTGTCGTGGGCTCCGCTGCGGCCCTCTGGCCCGGACCGCGGCTTTTCATACGGAACTCGGCTCCTGCGCAACGTCTAGCGGACACCCTGGGAGGACCACACGGAAGCCCCGAGTTCCCGTGAAATTGTCCACGCGGCGTCGCGGAGTTCGCGGACGGTGGCCTCGCTTGCTGGCCACTCGCTCGCGGAGAGCACTACCGACAAAACGGCGATGACGGACCCGCTTTCATCGTAGACGGGGGCCGCGATGGACGCCTCGCCAATCACCGCTTCCTCGTATTCCAATCCGAGCGCGTTCTTGCGCACTTCCTCAAGCTGGGATCGGAGGACGGCGGGGTCGGTGATCGTTTCGCCGGTAAATTCGGCCAGGGGCTTGCTGAGCACGTCATTTTCGAACTCGGGGTTGTAGGCGAGCAGTACTTTTCCGAGAGCAGAGGCGTGGGCGGGTAGGTTGAGTCCTGTTTCCGGCATTTGCTCTGTGCCATCGGGGCGGCGGTCGTGATGAATGATCAAAACCTCGCCGAGAAGGTTCACGCCCAGTCGCGTCGCGTAACCGGTCCGTCGAGACAACTCGTGCATCCACCGCATCGCGCGAGCCCGGACGTCAAGGGTATCGAGGTAGACGCTGGAAAGTTTCAGCAGCGCGGGCCCGAGCATGTAGCGGTTTCCGGAGCTTTCCTGGGCGACCAGCCCGTGTGCCTGTAGCGATTTCACGAGTCCGTGGACTGTGGAAGGCGGAAGTTCCAACGCGGCGGCCAGTTCGGAGATTCCAAGGCGTCTGGCGCCTTGAAGGAGCCCGAGGATTTTGGCCGCTCGGTCAATCGACTGGATCACAGCTCCACCACTCTCGCATCATCGGTTGCCTTGTCGGGCCAACAAGTTAATTTAGCCCCTTGACAGTCGGGAACCCTAAACGGCATGATTCGATATTAACGAACGTAAGTCGACAATGTCGAATCTGATCGTCGTCCAATATCACCCCACCGTTCAAAGGAGAACTTCGTTATGGACGAAAACCGCATGTGGCAGCGGCTTGCTGCCGAGTTCCTGGGGACCGCGTTCCTCGTGTTCGTAGGCGTAGGATCCGTGCCCGCCCTCGCCATGGCCCGCGGCACTGCGCCGTTCACCGGCTCCGAGCTGGGCGTCATCTCGCTGTCGTTTGGCGCAGTTGTCATTGGTACCGTCTACGTCTTCGGTTACATATCCGGAAATCACATCAACCCCGCAGTGACAGTGGCGCTTGCCGCAACAGGAAAGTTCCCGTGGCGCGATGTGCCGGGATATCTCGCAGCCCAGGTAATCGGCGCCGTTGCAGGCTCATTCGCCATCATCGGTGTACTCGGCCAGCGCGCCAGCGAACTGGGCCTCGGAGTGGCCTCTTATGGCGAGATTCCCGTCTGGCAGGCCTTCACTGCTGAGTTCATCGGTACTTTCCTGCTCGTCTTCACGGTATTCGGCGTGATCCACCGCAAGGCAGCACCGGGCTTTGCCGGGATTGTCATCGGATTCATCGTGTTCGCCGCGATCATCCCCGTCGCGCCCGCCACGGGGGCATCGATCAACCCCGCTAGGACCACAGGGCCGATGCTCGTGCAGTTCCTAATGGGCGGAACCATTCACTGGGAGCAATGGCCTGTTTATGTTGCCGCGGAACTTGCAGCAGGCATCGCCGCGGGAGCATTGTTCGGGCTCATCTCGCGCACGCAGGCTGACCGCACCTCGCTGACCGTTGCTCTGACCGAACAGGAAACCCGGGCATGAAGAAGCTGATGAACTCCCCGCAGACCCTGCTGGCGGACGCACTGCGCGGTGTCGCCGCCGCGCACGGCCAACTGTCAGTGGACTTCGAGAACCGCATCGTTTTCAGCACCGAACCACGGGAGGGACGCGTCGCACTGGTCTCCGGAGGTGGCTCGGGCCATGAACCGCTGCACAGCGGGTTCGTAGGCCCAGGAATGCTGGATGCCGCGTGTGCCGGTGAGATCTTTACATCACCGACTCCAGACCAGATTCTGGCAGCCGCCACCAGGGTGAACACAGGGGCTGGTGTGCTCTTCGTGGTCAAAAACTACACCGGCGACCTGCTCAACTTTGAAATGGCGGCCGAACTTGCCCGGGAGCAGGGGATCGACGTTGCTTCGGTTGTCGTCGCCGACGACGTAGCGGTTGAGGACTCGACGTGGACAGCGGGCCGACGTGGCGTGGGCACCACGCTGATACTGGAAAAGGTTGCCGGTGCCGCCGCGGCCCGCGGCTGGTCGCTTGAGAAGGTACATGCGCTCGCCAAACGGATCGCCGACGCGGGACGTTCCATGGGAGCGGCGCTTACCAGCTGCATTGTTCCTGCCGTAGGCAAGCCCAGCTTCGATCTCCCCGAGGACGAAATGGAACTTGGCGTCGGTATCCACGGCGAGCCAGGACGCAAGCGTGTACCGATGATGTCGGCCGCGGAGCTGTCCCACGCGTTTGTCGAGTCGATCACCACCGACTATGACTTCAGCGGCAAACCGGTCATCGCTCTGCTGACCGGCCTGGGAGGAACCCCGCTGATCGAACTCTACGCAATGTTCGCCGAGGTCTCCGACCGCCTTAACGAGCTCAACATCACGATAGCCCGTTCATTGGTTGGCAATTACGTCACCAGCCTCGACATGCGGGGCTGTTCCCTGACTCTGGTCGGTGCAGACAACGAAATTCTCGACCTCTGGGACGCGCCGGTGAACACCCCCGCCCTTCGCTGGAACGATTGACATGCCAGAAACGCTCACGATCGATGCGCTGCAGAAGTGGCTGCACCGCTTCGCGTCCGAAATCACAAGAGAAGCGGACTGGCTGACCGAACTGGACTCGGCGATTGGAGATGCCGACCACGGGACCAACATGGTCCGAGGCACAGCCGCAGTGGTCACCAAGCTCGATGGCGGTATGACAGGCACCGTACAGGAACTGCTTAAGGCCGTCGGCATGACCCTGGTATCCACCGTGGGTGGAGCCAGCGGATCCCTGTACGGCACCTTCTTCATTGAAATGGCCCGAAACAGCCCCTCGGATGCGCAATTGAACGGATCTGAATTGGAGAGCGCGCTGCATGCCGGCGTCAACGGCATCATTGCACGGGGACACGCAACGGTTGGCGACAAGACCATGATTGACGCCCTCGAACCGGCCGTCACGGCACTGTCCGAGTCCTTGGCTGACGGCCAGCAACTGCAGTGCTCAATTGCGGCCGCCGCCGCTGCGGCGACGACCGGCCGGGATTCCACCAAACCGCTCGTCGCACGCAAAGGCCGGGCGTCCTACCTCGGTGAGCGCAGCGCCGGACACATCGATCCGGGAGCCGCGTCAGCGGCCATCCTGCTTGCAACGCTGGCCGCCAGCATCGGGGAAGGAACCCCATGATCGGCATCGTACTCGTCTCACACAGTGAAGCCCTCGCAAATGCCGCGATGGATCTCGCCCTGCAAATGGTTCACGGCGTGCAACCTCCCATCCGGATCGCCGCGGGCGTGGCCGGAGGCTTCGGCACCGACGCAACAGCAATCGCGTCCGCAATCGATGACCTCGCCACTACTGAGGGTGTGCTCGTGATCACCGACCTCGGATCAGCGATCCTTAGCTCATCCCTGGCATTGGAGATCCGCAGCAGCACCTACGAGGTCTTGATCAGCGACGGCCCCTTCGTCGAAGCAACTACGGTGGCAGTGGTCAGCGCAACGGCAGGCAGTTCGCTGGCCGACGTTGCCGCTGAAGCGAGCAACGCCCTCGGCGCAAAGAAGACCCAGACCGCGACCGGAGCAGGCGCTTCAGTCGCGGAAGACACCGATCCGGAGAACCCCGCCGCCAGCGCAGAGGAACGTCTGATTAATCCGATGGGCCTGCACACCCGCCCGGCAGCCCTGCTCGTGCAGACGGCCGGGGAGTTCAGTGCCGACATCGAACTCACAAACACCACCGCCGGGCGGGGACCGGTCAGCGCATCCAGTGTGATCGGTCTCCTGTCCCTCGCAGCGAGCAAGAACGATCAGCTCCGCATTGATGCCAACGGCCCCGACGCCAGCCGGGCCGTGAACGCCGTAAAGCAGCTCGTCCTCCAAGGGTTCGGCGAGCTTTCCTAGCCTCCATCCCCAACGCTTTCATCCCCCTCTTTCCGCTGTCCTATCTACAGAACCGGAGTACTTCCATGCCCACAGCCGTGCGTCGACACATCATCAATAACCCCCACCGCGTCATCGACGAAGCCCTGGACGGTTTCGCCCTGACCTATACGGATCTCGTGACATTCAACAACGAACACAACCTGATCTCCCGCAAAACCCTGACACCCGGCAAGGCCGGAATTGTCTCAGGAGGAGGCTCCGGCCACGAGCCACTGCACGCCGGATTCGTCGGAAGCGGCATGCTCGACGTGGCCGTCTGCGGCGCGGTGTTTGCCAGCCCCACCGCAGACCAGGTGCATGCGGGCACCAAGCTCGCCAACACAGGCGCGGGCGTCGTGCAAATCGTCAAGAACTACACCGGTGATGTACTCAACTTCCAGATCGCCGCATCCTTGGCCGATGACGACGGCGTCCCTGTAGAGCAGGTCCTGGTTGACGACGACCTTGCCTCCGACAACGGCAACGACGGCCCCGGACGCCGCGGCACCGCCGCAGTGGTCACCGTCGAGAAGGTATGCGGCGCCCTTGCCGAGCGGGGCGCCGGTGTTTCCACGATCGCCACACGCGGCCGCGACGTCGTAGCGCGTTCCCGCAGCCTGGCGATCGCCCTGGATGCGGGTACGCACCCCGGGGAGTCCGTTGCAGCGTTTGAGCTGGAACCACACGAGGTGGAATACGGGGTGGGCATCCATGGCGAACGCGGCACCGGCCGCATCGCCTATGCACCCGCCGACGATCTGGTCGAACAGCTCGTGACCCCGCTGGTTTCCAGCCTGCAGGTCAAACGCGGCCAGTCGGTGATCGCAATCGTGAACGGCCTCGGCGGGGCGCACCCGCTCGAGCTATCCATCGCAGCCCGCAACGTACACAACCTTCTGAACAGTCGTGGCATCAGCATCGCGCGTTCCTTGGTCGGCACGTACGTGTCTTCCCTGAACATGCACGGCCTGTCCGTCACCCTGACCGTCGCCGATGACGAGCTGATCGGCCTGTGGGACGCCGCAGTCCGCACGCCGGCCCTCTCTTGGTAACAACACAACAACCGAAGGAAAGACCATGACCAACCTCATCGACGGCAGCACCGCACTGGCGTGGTTCACCGCGTTCAGCGAACGATTTTCCTCGACTCAGGCTTATCTGACGGAGCTTGACCGCCTCGCCGGTGATGGCGACTTCGGCGTGAACATCGGCGCCGCCCTGGAACGCACGCAAGCGCGTTTGCCTCCCGCCGCGGAAGCGACCTGCACCAGTGTGTTCGAGGCCGCAAGCCGTGGCTTTATGGCCACCGGCGGCACCAGCGGACCGCTGTTCGGGATGTGGTTCCGTGACATTGCGAAAGGCACCAAGAATGACGCGGCAGCAGTCATTGACATCGCCCAAAGCATCGCCGCGGGCCTGTCGACCATCAAGAAACTCGGCGGCGCTCGGGTCGGTGACAACACAATGATCGACGCATTGGAACCGGCCTCCATTGCCCTCACCGCAGGGGCCGAGCTCGGCAGTACGCTAGGCGAGGCGCTTCTTGAAGCAGCCCTGGCTGCCCGGGCCGGTGCCGAGTCCACCGCCAACCTCATCGCCGCGCGCGGCAGGGCCACTTACGTGGGCGAACTCGCGCGAGGGGTGCTCGACCCCGGCGCGGTCACCATCGCACTGTTCTTTGAGGCCGGCGCGGACACCATCGGCGCCGGCCGGGCCACCAGCTAACCATCGCCGGGATGCTATGCACACGATGTGTGGAGGAGATGCTGCTAGATCCTGCGATAGCTAAGGTCGAAGATCATGCGTCCGGCCTCGTGGGCCTTGTTCTCGAAGCTGGTGCGGATGCGGCCATCGAAGCGCGGAGCCCATCCGCCCACGTGATCCACTCCCTCGTTGGGGCCGGTGTGCTCGGTGCTGACCGGTGCCCGTCCTTCCTTGACTGGTGCCCCGCCAACCATGGATTCGACTCCCGATTCCCACACTTGGGTGAGGGGGCTCTCTGCGCCGGTTCGCTCGCCGTCGTGCACGTTCTCAAACTCGGTAGAGCCGGCAAGGACCTCGCGGACGTGGATGGCGTAGTTGGACCAATCTGTGGCGATCCGCCACAGGCCACCCTTCTCGAGGGACCGCGCAGCGAGTTCGGCGAACGCGGGCTGGATAAGGCGGCGTTTGTGGTGCCGGGATTTGTGCCACGGGTCCGGGAAGAAGACCCAGAGCTCGCTGACTGAGCCTGCGGGGAGCATGGTGGCCAGGACCTCGGGGGCGTTGGCCTCCACGACGCGGACGTTGCTGAGTCCGCGGCTGTTGATCTTGATCATGGTGTTGGCCAGCCCGGGGGTATAGACCTCAACGGCGAGGAAGTCCTTGTCCGGGTTCTCCTCCGCGGCGTGGCATACGGCATCGCCGAGTCCCGAACCGATTTCGACGATCAGCGGCGCCTTGCGCCCGAACTCCGCTTCGGCGTCGAACACGTAGTCCGGGTGCACTGAAGTGTTGGCAACGTGCCGCGGAACCTGGATGGCCCAGCGGTCCGAGTGTTCCTCCCACGCGGCCTGGCGGCGGCCCTGAAGCCGCGTCCCGCGGCGCACGAAACTGACCGGCCGGCCGCCGTACGTGCCGAAGGAGGCCTGGCTGCCGGGGGTCACGGGGCGCGAAGACTGCGGTGTTTCAGGGGTTTCTGGGGTTTCACTCATCTCCTCCAGAATACCGTTGCGGCACCTAACGTCCGCGGCGGACCCTGGGTGCGCTCCCGTCATGAGCCGCCCCGGTATGAGCATGACTGCCAGAATGGGTTGGTGACCCCCGCTTCAAGCGCCCCCAAGAACACCAAGCCGCACCCCGGCGTCCCCGAGATCCTGATCGACGCCGAGATCGACGAGCTTCCCGCGCCCGAGCCCACTCTCGTCAAGACGCGGGGCGGACTCGTCTTCCTGGGGATCTGCCTGGTGCTCATCGGCCTGAATCTGCGGACGGTTTTTTCGAGTTTTTCGGCAGTCCTTCCGGAAGTCACCGCCGACGCCGGGTTGCCGGGCTGGGCGGTGGTTGTCCTCACCACTGTGCCGGTGACATTGCTGGGTGTCTTCGCGCCGCTGGCGCCGATCCTGGCCCGCCGGTTCGGTGCCGAGAGGGTGTTGCTCGGCGCGATGGTAGTGCTCACGGCGGGACTGCTGATCCGTCCCGTGGATCTCGCCGGCGCCGGGCACTTGCCGGCCCTCCTTGCCGGTACCGCGGCGTGCGGCGCCGCGATCGCGCTCTGCAACGTGCTGCTGCCCGGCGTGGTCAAGCGTGATTTCCCGCACCGGCTCGGGCTCATGGGCGGTCTGTATACGACGGCGATTTGCGCGTCAGCAGCGCTTGGCGCCGGTTTCACCTATCCCGTCTTCACGGCGACCGGCAACTGGACCTCGGCGCTGTGGTTCTGGGCGCTGCCCGCCGCCGTCGTACTTTTGCTTTTCCTCCCTCTGGCGATCCGCCAGCATCCCGTCCGGCACAACGCCGCCGACGGCGGTGCGAACGTCTGGCGTTCCGCCGTCGCCTGGCAAGTCACCATCTTCATGGCGTTGCAGGCGATGATGTCCTTCAGCGTGTTCGCCTGGCTGGCGCCCATTCTGCGTGATCGCGGGATCGACGGCGGGACGGCCGGCCTGATCGTGTCCGTGTCGATCGTGTTGCAGATGCTTGGTTCGTTCATCGCTCCGGGGCTCGCAGCCCGGTTCAAGGATCAGCGCGTCATCAACACCGTGGTGGCGCTCATGACCGGCGGCGGCTTCGCCTTGAGCATCTTCGGACCGACGGACCTGATTTGGGTGTGGACCGGACTGCTGGGCCTGGGCCAGGGGAGCCTCACGGCTGTGGCGTTGACCATGATCATGTTGCGGACCCGTGATTCGCATACCGCGGCGCACCTTTCGGGCATGATGCAGGGCGTCGGCTATGGCTTGGGCTCCACGGGAACCCTGATGGTCGGCCAGTTGCACCAAGCGACCGGTGGCTTCGCGGCTGCCGGCATCCTATTCCTCGTGGTGGGATCCCTGGCGGCCTTCTTCGGCTTTCGCGCGGGCCGGAACCGCTACGTCGGCTAGCCCAACTGACTCGCAGTTGTTGTCGTTTTCGGGCCTCTAAACGACAACAACTGCGAGTTCGTTGGGGAGGGAACGCAGCGAGGCGGCATAATCGGGTACATGGTCATGCTGGCACCCTCGCGCGAGCTGGACGGGCTCGATCGGCGGATTGTCGGCGCTCTCCAGGTCAACGGCCGCGCTTCCTGGCGGCGCATCGCCGAAGTCCTGGGCGAACCCTTCAGCACCGTGACCCGCCGTGGCATCGCATTGTTGGATTCGAGCATCGTGCGCGTGGCCGGCCTGGTGACGCTCGGCCCGACCCACCTTGTCGAGGTTCACTGTGAGCCCTCGCGGTTGGTCGCCATCGCGGAGGAGCTTTCCCGCGACCTGGACGCCATCTTCGTCTATGCGCTCACCGGTCCCACCCGGCTCCTGTTCGAAGTACAGGCCCGTCCGGGACGCCTCTCGAGCCTTGTACTGGAGGAACTACCAGCCCTCGACGGCGTGGTGCAAGTGAGCGCTTCGCCCGTCATGGAGTATTTCCGCACGGTGGCTGAATGGCACCCGGGCCCGGTCACCGCCGAGGAAACTGCCGCACTCCAGGAAATGCCGCCTCCACCGTCCCGGCCGAGTGCGAGTGGAGCGCTCGACGACGTCGACTCCCACCTTGTGCGGATCCTCGTGGCTGACGGTCGCGTTCCAGTCACCGAGCTGGGGGAGGCCGTAGGACTTTCCGCGCCTGCCGTGCGCCGACGGCTCAACACCCTTCTCGAGGAGGGCACGCTGAGTGTCCGGGCGATCGTTGAGCCCTCGGACATCGGCCTTCCGATCGAAGCCGTGGTCTGGGTCCGCACCGCCCCGTCCGACGCCGTCGAGGTTGGCCGACTGCTCGCTGAAGCGCCCGGGGTCCGCTACGCGGTCATGGCAATGGGCGAATTCCAGCTCATGGCCAACGTCACGCTCGCCAGCTTGAACGAACTGCGCGATTTCCTCACGTCATCTCCGTGGGCTGCGCGTGCCCTGGCCGTGCGCAGTTCGCTCGTGGTGCGAGCGTACAAGCGCGGTGGCGTGCGCATGCCCGCCCTCGGGTAAGGCTTCCTGAGGCTTTCCAGGGATTTCCCGGCCGTTTGTTCCTTTGGCGCGCCCATTCCCGGTTACCTCCTGCCCTGGTCCGGGTTTCGTGCACGCCAAGAAACTTTGCGCACACCCCTAGTCAAATGTGATCCATCGCACTATCGTGGTTCATTAATTCCACTTGAGGCAAAGAAATGACTCAAAAGGAAACTAGATGAAAGCAAGATGAATCATGACAAACGATTTGATTTACCGTGGAGCCGTGGAGCTCGCTGGGCTCCTGCGCTCGCGGCAGGTGTCCGCCACCGAGGTCCTCGAGGCGCACCTGGACCAGATCGACAAGCTCAACCCGCTGATCAACGCAGTGGTGACCCTCGATGAAGAGGACGCCAGGGCGGCGGCCGCGGAAGCCGATCGGAAGATTGTGGCCGGAGAGCCGGTGGGGCCGCTCCACGGGCTGCCCATTAGCTTCAAGGACGCGGCGAACACCGCGGGGATGCGCACCACCTTCGGCCACCCGCAATTCCGGGACCACGTTCCGACAGAAAACGATCTGCACGTCCAGCGCATCCTCGACGCCGGAGCCGTTCGGGTGGGCAAGACCAATGTCCCCGAGTTCGCCGCCGGATCCCACACCTTCAACCGTGTCTTCGGTGCAACGCGCAATCCCTACGACCCCGGCAAGTCCGCCGGCGGCAGCAGCGGCGGTGCCGCGGCGGCCCTGGCAGCGGGCTTCCAGCCGATCGCCGACGGAAGCGACATGGGCGGCTCCCTCCGCAACCCGGCGTCGTTCTGCAATGTCGTAGGCCTTCGCCCAACGCCCGGCATGGTCCCCAATGCGGATGGCAACAACGTCTTTTTCCCGCTCGGTGTGGCCGGACCCATGGGCCGCACGGCGGCAGACGCTGCGCTCCTGTTTGAAGTCATGACCGGCGTGTCGTCAGCGGATCCGCACTCGGTGTTCTTGCCGGATCCCGAATGCCCTTCGACCGAACCGTCCCCCACGGATTTCGCCGGCCTGCGTATCGCGTTCGCCCCGAGCCTCGGCGGCCGGATTCCGGTGAGCCGGGAGGTACTCGACGTCATTGAACCGCAAGCGGCCGTCCTCGCTGCCCTCGGTGCCCATGTCGAACTGGACTGCCCGGACCTCGACGGTTCCGAGCAAGTGTTCCGCGTACTGCGTGCGGCCTCTTTCGATTCGATGTGGGGCGAACAGCTTGCCGCGGAACCCGATGCCTTCAACCATTTCCTCGCCGGCAACATCCGCGAAGGTGCCCTGCTCACAGGCCGCGACGTAGTCCGCGCGGAGGAAGGAATGACCCGCCTGATTCGCAAGGCGGCCGGATTCTTTGAGCGTTACGACCTGGTTATTGCCCCTGCGTCCCAGGTTGTCCCGTTCGACGTCGATCTCGAATACCCCACCGAGATCGAGGGGCAACGGCTCCAGAACTATCTCGACTGGATGCGTGCCCCGTACCTGTTCACCCCGCTGGGCCTCCCTGCCCTGTCGGTTCCGGCCGGATTCACCCCGGCCGGACTTCCCGTAGGCCTCCAGATGGTCGGAGCGCGTGGCAGCGACGCCCGCCTCCTCCACCTGGCTTCCGCTTTCGAGAAGATCTCTTCCTGCTCATCCGTTCGCCCCCAAGGAGCTGCAGTTCTATGAGCACTACCCTGGCATCCCCCAAGAGACTGACCATTGCCTCCGTCCCCATCGTGGGCATGATCATCACACCGTTCCTCCCCTTCGTATCCACACCAACGCTCTGGCTTGGCCTTCCGTCGGCGATCGTCTGGATGGGCCTCATGATCGTCGCTACGATCGTCGCCCTGCAGATTATCGAGCGCACGTACCTTCGCGAAGGCGGTGCCGAACTCGATCGGCTCGAGGCTGAGCGAAGCGCCTTTGAATTCGCTGCCGTGACGAACAGCGCTACCAACAGCCCGGCCACCATCACCGAAAGGCAGGGCCACTGATGCTTACAGTCGCCATCATCATCGGAATTGTCGGCATCGGCGCGCTCGGTATCGTAGGCCGCCGGCGCCAGACTGAACTCTCCAGTTGGACCGTCGGCAAGCGGGATTTGCCCCGTTGGACCAGCTGGTTCCTCCAGGCAGGCGAGTCGCTGACCACCTTCAGCTTCCTCGGCCTCGCCGGAATCGCTTTCGGAGGCGGCGTTGCCGCGCTCTTCGCTGTCGCCTACCTGACCATCAACTGCATCGTCCAATATTTCGTGATTCCCCGGCAGCGGGAGCTCGGCGCAAACCGCGGCTACCTGACCATGGCGGACTTCTTCAAGGACCGGTTCAACAGCAAGGCCTTGGGCAAAACCGTGGCCCTCGTCGGAGCGGTCTTCCTCATCCCGTACCTGCAACTGCAGATCACCGGGCTCGGTTTGATCGTCCAGCTCGCGACGGGCAGTGAATCGGCCCGCGGCTACAGCATGGCCGTGGCAAGCGCGCTGGTGGTGGTCTTCGTGATCTGGGCGGGGATCCGTGGGCTGGCCAAGGTGGCTGTTTTCAAGGACTTCGCCATGCTGGCTGCCCTGGTCATCGTGTTGGCCGGTGTGGTGGCCGGGATTGGCGGCATCCCGGATATCTTCGCCAAGGTCATGGATACCGCCCCGAGCTACCTCACCATCAGCCGTCCGGGATTCGACGCGACCTTCTGGGTGACCTCGGTCATCGTGACCAGCATCGGCGCCGGGCTCAACACCTTCCCGCACTTGTGGCCGCCGGTCCTCGCCGCGAAAAGCGGTGCCGTGCTGCGGGACAACGTCAAATGGCTTGCGGTCTACCAGTTTCTCCTGCTCATCCCGATCACCGCCGGAATTGCCGCCACCTTGGTCCTCGATCCGAAGACCAAGAGCAACTTTGTCCTCTTGGGCATCGCCCAGCACACCTTGCCAGAGCCCCTGATCGCGATCATTGCCATCGGCGGCGCGGCGGCCGCCATGGTTCCCGCAGGCGCGATCGCCATGGGCATTTCCTCGCTTGTCTCGAACAACCTGCTGTTCGTGAAGAACCCCAAGCTGCGGTTCCGGATCAATCACGTGGTGGTCGCGATCGCCGTCGGACTGGCGCTGGCCTTCGGGCTCGCCAAATCGGACATCGGAGCGCTGCTCCTGCTCACGTACGGCGGCCTCACCCAGCTCGCACCCGCCGTCGCCATCGCGATCGGCCGCAAAGTGCGCATCGGTGCCGTTCCGGTCAACTTGGGGATCATCGTCGGCACGCTCACGGTAGCCGTCATTACCTTCGGCAACATCCCTACGGGCGGCGTGGATTCCGGCCTTATTTCCCTCGCCCCGAACCTTGCGGTGCTTGCCGTCGCTGAACTTATCCGCCGTCGTCGCGTTCCGCAGGCAACAGCCCAGCCAGCGGAGAACACGGGGCAACCCTCGGCGGAGCAACAGCCGGTAGCGGGGCACAGCACCGTAGGAGCCGAAGCATGACGCGGGCCGAGCTCCCCCACCACAAGGAACACCACCAGGGACCGCTGGCCGGCACGCTCGTCGTCGACCTCTCCCGCGCCCTTGCCGGTCCGCACGCCGGCATGATGCTCGGTGACCTCGGCGCCCGCGTCATCAAGGTGGAGAATCCCGACGGCGGAGATGACACCCGCGGCTGGGGGCCGCCGTTCGTCGACACCCCTGAGGGTCGCGAGTCCACGTACTTCCTTTCGTGCAACCGGAATAAGGAGTCCATCCGGCTCGACCTCAAGTCGGCGGAAGGCAAGGCTGCGTTGCGGGAACTGCTGCGGCGGGCGGACGTCCTCGTGGAGAACTTCCGACCGGGAACCCTGGACCGCCTGGGCTTCGACCCGGCGAGCCTCGAAGAGTTGAATCCGCGGCTGGTGGTTCTCGCCATCAGTGGCTTCGGCCACGACGGGCCGGAGGGGCATCGGGCCGGTTACGACCAGATTGCCCAAGGCGAAGCAGGGCTGATGTCCCTGACAGGGGCAGGTCCGGGGGACCCACAGCGGGTAGGCGTGCCGATTGGGGATGTCCTGGCGGGAATCCATGGAGCCTACGGTGTGCTGGCGGCTCTGTTGGAACGCGAGCGGACGGGCCGAGGCCAAATAGTACGCACCTCGCTGTTGTCCTCGATCGTCAGCGTGCTCGCTTTCCAAGGCACGCGCTGGACAGTGGGTGGCGAGGTTCCGCAAGCCCAAGGCAACCATCACCCGTCGATCGCGCCGTATGGCTTGTTCCGCTGCATGGGAGGCTCGGTGCAGATTGCCGTGGGATCCGAAGGCTTGTGGCGGCGTTTCGCGGAGGAGTTCGGCTTCAGCACCGAGGACGAACGCTGGCGGGACAACCAGTCCCGCGTTGCCCACAGGGCCGCGCTGATCGAAGCCATCGAATCCGCGTTCTCAGGGTCCGACGCCGAAGAGCTGCTCGCGCGGCTTGAAGCGGCCGGGGTGCCGGGAGGCAAGGTCCGCTCCCTCGACGAAGTCTTTGCCTGGGAACAGGCTCGAAGCCAGCACTTGGCGGTTGAACTCCAGCACCCCACGCTGGGACGTATCGAGGTCCCCGGATCGCCGCTGCGCTTCTTCCGGCCGGACGGCACCGAGACCACCAGGTTGCGGCACTCTGCGCCGCCGAGGCTCGGAGAGCACGACGACGCCGTCCGCGCATGGCTTGACGGGGCCGCGTTGCTCGGCGCGGCATCAATTGGCTCGGGGGCGTCATGACGGCGGTGACTGAGGCCGCCCGGCCCTCGGAGCCGGGCACCGTTGGAACGCGGCAGCGCCGCCTTGGCGGGGCGGAGTTCCTCAACCAGTTCCTCGACGTGGGGAGTTTCCGCAGTTGGGACCGGCCGGTCCCTGCGCCGCCGGGGGCGGATTCTGCCTACCTCGCTGACCTGGCCCGGGCCCGGGAGCGCAGCGGCGCCGACGAGTCCGTGCTCACGGGCGAAGGGACGCTGGATGGGCAGCCCGTGGCCGTCCTGGCCAGCGAGTTCGCCTTCCTCGGCGGCTCGATCGGGCGGTCCGCCGCCAAGCGGATCGTCGCAGCAATTGAAGAAGCAGGCCGACGTCGGCTGCCCCTCGTGGTCGCACCGGCGTCTGGGGGCACCCGCATGCAGGAGGGCACCCTGGCTTTCCTGCAGATGGTGCGGATCACCGAGGCGCTCACGGCGTACAAGCGTCTCGGACTGCCCTATCTGGCCTATCTCCGGCACCCGACCACTGGCGGCGTCTTCGCCTCGTGGGGATCGTTGGGGCACGTGACTGTGGCGGAACCGGATGGGCTGGTTGGCTTCCTGGGCCCTAAGGTCTACGCCGGACTCACCGGGCAGGCGTTCCCGGAAGGCATCCAGAGGAGTGAACACCTCTTCGCCCATGGGACGGTCGACGCCGTGTTGGACCCACGGGGATTCAGGAACCTTGCCGCTGAGGTTGTGGGGATTCTCGCGGGCCGGGGGTCGTGGATGGACGCCGGGAGATCGCCGGGTCAAGCCGCGTCCAGCGGTGACGCTTCCGCATGGGATTCGGTCCTGCGGACTCGTAACGCCGGACGTCCCGGTCTGGCCGAACTGCTCGACAACGGGTTCGGACGCCTCGTGCGCTTGCACGGCACCGGCCGTGGGGCAGCTTCGGCGAGTACCGCCGTCGTGCTGGCCGAACTCGAGGGCCGGCCCGTCGTCGTCGTGGGCCAGGACCGCGCAGCCCAGCGGGCCGGGAGCGTCCTCGACGCGGCGGGTTTGGCGCAGGCCCGCCGGGGAATGCGCCTCGCAGAGGAACTGGGGCTGCCGCTCGTGACGGTGGTGGATACTCCGGGGGCCGAGCTTTCGGCGCGAGCCGAGGAGTCCGCAATCGCGGGCGGGATCGCCGATTGCATCGCGGGAATGCTCGGACTTACTGTGCCGAGCGTTGCCGTGCTCCTCGGCGAGGGGACTGGTGGCGGTGCGCTCGCTCTTGCGGCTGCCCGCCGCACGGTGGCGGCAGAGAACGCCTGGCTCGCTCCGCTGCCCCCCGAAGGTGCCAGCATCATCGTGCACGGTGACACCTCGTTGGCGGCCGAGCTGAGTGAGCGGCAACGGATCGGAGCACGCGCACTCCTCGAGGATGGTGCCGTGGACGAGGTGGTAGGCGAGGGCGGGGGTTTCATCAAGCGCCTCGCGGAAGCCGCCTCCCGGCAGATCGCCGCGCAGCTTTAGCCCAACTGACTCGCAGTTGTTGTCGTTTTCAAGCCTCTAAACGACATTAACTGCGAGTCAGTTGGGTCCACACGGGGGGAGTTTAGTGTGTCAGGTCCTTGCCCTTGGTTTCCGGGATCATGAAGGCGAACGCGATGCCGATGGCCAAAAGGATCACGGCATAGACGTTGAACATGTTGGCCTGGCCGATGCTGCCGAGCCACGTCTGCAGGTACGGGGCCGTCCCGCCGAAGACCGCAACGCAGATGGAATACGGGACGCCGACACCCACGGTGCGGATCTTGGTCGGGAACAGCTCCGCGTACACGGCAGGGACAATCGAGGCGCTGCCGGCAATGAAGAACAACATGACAGACATCGAAACAGCCAGCTGCCACGGGGAGTCCTTGAGGAGCCAGGTCATCGGGAAGTGCAGCAACGCCGCCCCCGCGGAACTTACGATCAGCACGGGCTTGCGGCCGATGCGGTCGGACAGCTTGCCCCAGAACGGCAGCGACGCAATGAAAGCGATGTTGCCGATAACCCCGGCCCACAAGGCTGCTCCACGATCCATCTTGAGCGAGCTGGCCGCGTAGCTCGGAGCCACGACGCCCCAGATGTAGTAGACAACAGTGAGGCCAACGGTCAGCCCGATCACCTGCAGGGCTTGCTTGCGGTACTTGACGATCTGCGGCCACATGGGCTCGCGCTTTTCCTTCGGTACCTCGGCTTCGAACGCCTCGGTCTCCTTCATCTTGGCCCGCATGACCAAGGCATAGATTCCCAAGGCACCGCCCACCAGGAACGGCACACGCCAGCCCCAGGCGTTCATGTCTGCCTTGCTCAGCACCCCGGTCAGGATGGCACCCAGCAGGGTCCCGGCAAGGATGCCGGCGGTGCCGGACGTGTAGATGAGCGTTGCCCAGAAGCCCCGCTTTTCCTTGGGCGCCATTTCGGACAGGTACGTTTGCGACGACGGCAGCTCGCCACCGTGGGCGAGGCCCTGGATGAGGCGGGCCACCAACAGCATGACGGATGCCAAGGCTCCAACAGCTTGGAATGTCGGGGCGATACCGATCAGCAGGCTGCCGAGGGCCGCGAGACCGACGGCGAACGTCATGGAGGTCTTGCGGCCGATCCTGTCGCCGATCCAGCCGAAGACGAAGCCGCCGAACGGTCGGGCCACGAATCCGACGGCGAAGATCGCCAGGGTGGAGAGGACCGCGGAGGTGGCGTCGGCACTGCTGAACAACGCGCTGGCGATGAAAGGCGAAAACGTGGCGTAGATTGCCCAGTCGTACCATTCGACGGCGTTGCCGATGCCGGTGCCGATGAGGGTCCGCAGGTGGGACTTGTGAACCTGCACTGTGGCTGAAGCGCCTACGGTTGCGGTCATGTCTTGCTCCAAGGTCTTGGGTGGTGGTTAGTTGCCGGCGGCGAGGGTGGCGATGCGGGAGACCGCGAGCTCTGCGTAGAGCGCCGCACCATCGGATAGGACGCCGTCGTCGAACGTGGCGTAAGGGGAGTGGTTGAACGCTGAGGTGGTGTGGTCCACGCCCCGCGGCACGGCGCTGAGGCCCACGAAGGTTCCGGGAACTTCGGCCAGGACCCGGGAGAAATCCTCCGAGCCACTGATCGGCGTGGCCCAGCGGGAGAGCCGGGAACCGCCGAACATGTCCGAGATGACGTTCTCGGCGGTGTGGGTCTCGTCCTCGTCAGTGACGGTCATGGGGTATTCGCCGCGGTAGTCGACGTCCACCTCCAGGCCGTGCGCGGAGGCAATGCCCTTGAGCAGCTGCGGAATCGCAGTCATCATCCGCTCGCGGGAGGCTTCCGAGAACGTGCGGATGGTCGCTTCGAAACGAGCGGATTCGGGGATGACGTTGCGCTTGGTACCTGCCTGCAGGACGCCCACGGTCAGGACTACGGGATCGAACATGTTGAACTGCCGGGTGATCATGACCTGCAGCGCCGTCACCATTTCCGCGGCCGCCGTGACGGGGTCCTTGGCCGCATGCGGCGCCGAGCCGTGACCGCCGGCCCCGAGGACCGTGACGAAGAGCCCGTCCGAGGCGCTCATCATCACGCCAGGTTTGGTGCAGAACCGGCCATATGGCTCCAGGGAGGAGAAGACATGCATGCCGTAGGCGGCGTCAACGCGGCGGCCAGCGGCGTCCAGGACGCCTTCGCGGATCATGTGGCCCGCGCCGTCGAAGCCTTCTTCGCCCGGTTGGAACATCAGGACGACGTCGCCGGCCAGCTGATCGCGTCGCTCGGCCAGCAGGGTTGCGGCTCCGGCGAGCATGGAGGTGTGGAGGTCGTGGCCGCAGGCGTGCATGGCGCCGTCGATCTTCGAGGAGAACTCGACGCCGGTGCGCTCCTGGACAGGAAGGCCGTCCATGTCGGCGCGGAGCAACACTGCCGGCTTCCGGGCTGAAGCGTGTGCCGCGCCGCCGCGCAAGACCGCGGTGACCGACGTCGTGCTCTCGCCAAGGGTGATTTCGTACGAGAGTCCGTCGAGCGCCTTGAGCACCTTTTCCTGGGTGCGCGGGAGGTCCAGGCCGATTTCCGGTTCCTGGTGGAGCTCGTGACGGAACCGGGCGATTTCTCCCTGCATCTCTTTGGCGTCTGAGGCGATCGACATCTGTTCTCCTGTTTCCTGAACGTTTGGTAGGTATCCATAGCCATTGTGGAGTGACTAGCCTCACAATCTTCAAAAGCCATGAAAAAATTCAGGATCATGCCAGAATTAACAGGAATCGCGCATCATCTACGGAAGGATCGCTGATGGAACTCAGTGAAGAGGACCTGCGGCTGATCAATGCCCTCCAGATCTCGCCGCGGATCAGTTGGTCCGACGCCGCTGAGGTCCTGGACGTCCACGCAACCACTTTGGCCTCCCGATGGGACCGCCTGCGCGAGTCCGGAGCGGCCTGGACCACGGCGCACCTCATGGGCGACCCCAAGCATGCCTGCCTCGCCCTGCTGGACGTGGACTGCGAAATGCACCTCAGGCCCGAGGTGACGGCCGCGCTCGCGGCGATTCCGGAAATCATCACGGTTGAGGAGGCGGCCAGTAACCGCGACCTCATGCTCACGGTCATTACCCAAGACCTGGGCGAGTTCAGCACCCGGCTCTTGCCCCAGCTCAAGGAAATCCGGGGGCTCACCAAGTACCGGACCTCGCTTTGCACCCGGATCCACACGAGCGGCTATGCATGGCGGCTCAACGTCCTGAGCCGGGCGGAGCAGCAGGCGCTGCGCGCCCTCGCCGGGCCGGAAGCGCTCAATCCGTCGGCCCCCTACGCGCAGGTCACCCCGCTGCCGGAGAGCCATATGGCGCTCTTTCCCTTCCTCGCCCGGGACGGAAGGGCCTCCGCCGCGGAGATCGCACGTGCCCTCGGACGGCACCCTGCCACGGTGCAGCGGCAGCTCGGCCGCGTGCTCGCGAGCCGGATGCTGTCCTTCCGTTGCGAGATCGCCCAGCAATTCTCCGGCTATCCCATGACGTGCCAGTGGTTCGCGAATGTTCCAGCAGGCCAGCACGAAGCCGCGGCCGCAGAGCTACGGGCCGTCAGGAACGTCAGGTTCACCGCCTCCACCACCGGCAGCACCAACTTTGTGATCATCATGTGGCTGCGCTCGCTGGCCGAGGTCATGGAGATGGAACTCGCCATCCAGCAACGCATTCCCGGGATCGAACTCGTCGAAAGCGTCGTGATGCTGAGCACGGCCAAGCGGGTCGGGTGGATGCTGAACCCGGACTCGACGGCGACCGGCGCTGTCGTGCCGACCGCCGCCGTCGTCCCGCCCACCGCTGCCAGCCTGGCCTAGAGGCCAGCGTTGTAGACGTCGAGTCCGAAGCGGTTCAGTCCGGGGGTGCCTGCGTAGCCGAGGTAGGGGAGGCCGAAGGTGTCTTCAATGCTGGCCAGCAGGCTGTAGTGGTTGTAGGGCGTGGTGGACCACGTGCCGCCCTTGGTGAAGGGGGAGATAACCAAAGCGCCGACCCGGCCGCCGCCTTGTCCGACAATTCCGGGAAGCGGGGAGTTGGGTCCGGGGCCCTCGCCGCAGCATGCGGACGCGTCCGATTGGGGGCTGTCGGATTCGTCGAAGGTGATCACCAGGAGACCGTCCTGGCGGAACGCGGGGGACGAGGTGATCATCGGAACGTACTGCTTCAGCCATGCATCCGCGCTGGTCAGGCCTCCAGGCTGTCCGTCCACACAGGGGGAGTCGTGTCCGTCGTGGCAAAGGTTCGGCGTGATCATGGAAAGGTTCGGCGTAGTCGCGACCGACGCAAGATCTGTGCTCAGGGCCCCGAGGTCTACATCGTTTTTGGCACAGTCCGGTGATCCCGTGATCCCCGCGAAGTAGACGAAGGGATTGTGTCGGGCGGCGTACTGGTCCCCGACCTTCGCCTTCTGGGTGTCATCGGCTGCGCCGAGGGCCGGGTGGCGGCACGGTGTGCCCATGTCCTCCATGTAGCCTTTCCAGGTCTTCCCGGCCGCCGTCAATTGGCCGGCCACGGTGGGCACGTCGGCAGGGAAGACGCAGCCATCTCCAACGGCTTGGCCGGGCGCTGCCGTTCCGGTCTTCACGAACGGAGAGTAGGTCTGGCAATCGGCCTGCATCTGCGGGTTGGGGCCTTGACCGGAAATCTGCGCAACGTAGTTCGGCTGCGAGTTGTGTGCCGTGCCGAAGTACTGGTTCAGCAGGACGCCTTGGTTCCGCAGTGTGGTGGAAAGGTACGGCGCCGCCGAACCCGGTCCCCACGTCGTGTCGTACCCCTTGTTTTCGAGGTTGATCACGAACACGTGCTTCGCTCCCGGGAGATACCCGGAGCTCTGCGCGGTTTGGGGTTCGCTTGCCTGTGCTTCCGTCTGCTGCAATCCGAAGACGATGCAGGAGGCGCCCAGCAGGACAACGAGCAGCGCAGCGAATCCGAGCCGCATTTTGGAAATGGTGAAGTTTTTGAAGGTCATGGCAAGATCCATCCGTCCGCAAGTGCTTTCTGTTTCAAGCCGGTCCACTCTTCCTCCGCCGGCGGCCCGACCGGGGAGCATGCCGGTCCGGCGGCATAAGGCGGCACGAGGTACGTCGGGGCGGCCAGATTGGGTGCCGACTGGAAATCGAGCACTTCGGCGATATTGAGGGCGGCGTTGTCCCGCGGGGTCAGGGGTTGAAGCCCCCAGCGCCACTCGATGGCCTTCAGGACTGAGGTGTGGTCGTAGGTGTCATGTGCCACGAATTGCCTGCGGGCGCGTGGGGAAATGACCATGGACGGGACGCGGAAGCCGCGCTGGGCGGTATCCGGATTGCTGTCCGGTGCGGTTTGCGGTGGCACGTGGTCGTAGAACCCGCCCCATTCGTCGTAGTTGACCACCAACATCGTGTTCGCCCAGTTGGGACTCTTGGTCACGGCGTTGTAGACCTCCGCCAGGAAAAGCTCGCCGGAGCGGATGTCGGCGTGCGGGTGGTCGTCGCCGGAGGTTCCGCTGGACTCGTCCGTGAAGCGGGGATCCACGAAGGACACCGAGGGCAGCTTGCCGGAACTGCAGTCGCTGAGGAATTCGGCGTAGGGCCTGGAGATGCCGACGTACTTGGTTCCCCAGAGGGCGGTGAACGGAATGTCGCCGTAGTAGTACTTTCCCTGCACGCCGGCGGCCGCCAAGCGGTCCCAGATCGTGGGCATGGTGCTGGTGACGGTCGAGTTGTGGAGCCTGTCCGTGGCCGCGGAGTGCTGGTAGAAGCGGTTCGGATACGTTTCGGCGAGGGTGGCTGCGAAATAACGGTCGCAGACAGTCCAGTCGGGACCAGCTTGGCGCCAGAAATCGAGATCGCTCGAATCGTAGTATCCGACCGCGAATTCATCGTTCTCGCCTGCCCGCAACCAGCCGTCGTTCTTGCCGTTGTTGAACTGGATCCGGCCGCCCTCGTAGGAATGGTCAGGGTCCGGATGCCCGCAGCCCTGGAAATCCGTCAGGTGGTGCGTTGTATGGGGGATCCCGTAGCGGTCAATGTAGCTCAATCCGGCCTGTTTTCCATCCGCGCCAGGCATCCAGCCAAGGAAATGGTCGAACGAGCGGTTCTCCATCATCACCACAATGATGTGGTCGATCCCGGAAGCACCGGGTGGGGGGAGGGTGGCCGCGGTAGGCGCAGTCCTCACGGTGGCGCCGCTGACAAGCGTCGCAGCCGTGGCAGATCCGGCAACTGACAGGAAATTGCGTCTTGTGAAGTTCACGCCCAGCAGTTGATCACGGAATGATTACGGGAACAACCGATAGTCGGCTATTTAGTACAGTGTTTGCCCAGAGTTAATTTCAGGTGAACGTTAATCACTTGAATGGATTTTAACGGCTCCCCCAAACCCGCTTGGCCTTCTAGGCTGGGATGATGACAAGCCACGACGCAACAGCAGGCATACTGCAACGCCCTTATCTCCTGGCGACGGCGGGTGCCTGCGCGTTGGTCTTCCTGGCAGCTTTCGAATCCATGGCTGTCACCACCATCATGCCGCTCGTGAGCCGCGATCTGGACGGCGCCGGACTCTATGCGTTGGCGTTCGCGGGTCCGCTGGCCACGGGCGTGATCGGCATGGTGGCCGCAGGGAACTGGGCGGACCGGCGTGGTCCCGCCGCCCCGCTCTACGCATCCGTGGCGCTGTTCGCGGCTGGGCTGCTCATCGCCGGTACCGCGGTTTCCATGCCGATGCTCGTGGCCGGCAGGCTCGTCCAAGGCCTCGGCGGCGGCGCGATGACCGTGGCGCTGTATGTGGTGATCGCCCGGGTCTACCCCGCCAGGTTGCATGCCCAGGTCTTCGCCGCGTTCTCGGCGTCCTGGGTCATTCCCTCAATGATCGGTCCCTTCGCCGCAGGCGTGGTTGCCGAGTTGAGCAGCTGGCACTGGGTATTTCTCGGCGTCGTGGGCCTCGTGGTTCCGGCTGTGGCGATGATCCTTCCCGCCATGCGGGGCGTACGTTCCGCGCCGGACGCGCGGAAGACAGGCTCCCCGGACGCGGGCTCACCCGACGCGGGCTCACCGGACGCCGGCTTTCCGGAGATGGCTTCCGGTGAGGCAAAGCCCGGACGCGCCGTCGTTCCCTGGGCGTTCGGCCGCATGGGGTGGGCCGCGCTCGCAGCCCTTGCCGTTCTCGGCCTGAACCTGTCCGGGCAGGTGCCCGGCGTCGGTTGGGTGATTGCCGCCGTCGCGCTCGTCACGGCCATGCTTGCAGTACGGCCGCTGGTCCCGCGCGGCACCCTCGGTGCGCACCGCGGACTGCCGAGCGTCATCCTCATGCGCGGAGTCGCCTCCGCAGCCTTCTTCGGCACCGAGGTTTACGTGCCGTACCTCCTCACCGAGCGATACTCGTTCGCCCCGGCATTTGCCGGACTCGCGCTGACCGGATCGGCGATTGCCTGGGCAGCGGCGTCCGCCGTCCAAGGCCGCATGGGTTCCCGGCTTGGCAATGCCTTGGCGGTCAAGATCGGGTCTGCGCTGGTGCTCGGTTCGGTGGTCATCGTCCTCGTGACCACGGTGTTTTCGTGGTCCGCAGCAGTGGCGATTGCGGGCTGGCTGTTCGCGGGCGCGGGGATGGGCCTGATGTACCCGCGGCTGAGTGTCATGACCCTGGCACTCTCCAAGCCCGAGGACCAAGGCTTCAACAGTTCTGCGATGTCCATTTCCGACTCCCTTGGTGGCGCCCTCTCGCTCGCGGTGACGGGACTCGTCTTCGGTGCCCTCACGACGACGGGGGGCTCCTTCGCGGGGGTGTTCGTCCTGACGTCGGCCATAGCCGTTGTCGGGCTCATCATTGCGCCGCGGGTCGCCTCCCGCCGGCCTTTGGGTGCTGAACGTGCGGGGGACGCCGAGGCGCGCAGCGCCGCCGAAGCGGACGACGTGCGGGCCTAGTCCTTCGCGCCCTGGCCCGTCCGGGTGGCGCGGAGCACGCTGTCGATGGTGGTGGCGTGTTGGCCCTCCGGGCCCGTCACCGCGCGTTCCCGGGAATCGGCAACGTTGATCCGCCACGAGCCCGGGCCGCTCGTGAGCGCGTCCACCACGTCCTCGGGCGTGAAGAACTTGTCCTTCATGTCCTTGTGCCCGCTCCACGGAGTCAGTCCATCCGGATGATGCCCGACAACCAGCAAGGCGCCGCCGGGAGCCACGGCCGCCGCGGCCGAGGCCAGAGAATCGCGCCACGGAAGGAGCGGTGAATGAAGGAACTGGGAGGACACGAGGTCGAAGCCCTCGTCGGGGCGCCACGAGCCGAAGTTCCGCTGCAGCCACGTGATCCGGTCAGGTAGCCCGACGTCGGCGGCATGGGCTTCTGCCCGTTCAAGAGCGACGGCGGAGACATCCACCGCTGTCACCGTCCACCCATGCTGGGCGAGCCAGATCGCGTCCGCGCCTTCTCCGCAGCCGAGATCCAGGGCGGTCCCGGGAGCCAGTCCCTTGGCTTCGGCGATCAGCTGCGGATTGGGATTCCCGCTCCACCTCTTTGGCTTTTCCCGGTACACCTCGTCCCAGAACTGCGCCGGGTCGGCGTCGCGGTCAGGGTTGCTGTGAAGGTGGGCTCCGCTGTCGTGGATTTCGCCGTTCAGGTGGGTTCCGCCGTCGTGCTGGTGCGTCATGGCTCAAGCCTGCCCCGAGGTGCCCCCGCGAGGCAACGCCTGTCCCCACCCAACTGGCTCGCAGTTGTTGTCGTTATGAGCCGTCAAAACGACAACAACTGCGAGCCAGTTGGGTGGAACGAAGCCCGGGTGAAGGTGCCATGTGGGAGGGCCGGCTGTTCGCGGATGCTAGAATGGGTTTACTTGATGTGCAGTGATGCCCGCTTAGTCCCCGAATTTGGCTTGGTTCCAAACTTGGGAAGTGGGCTTTTTTCATGTGAGAGGCACATCCTGCGTCGATGAACGCGTTTTCTCTGGTCCCGGCCACGGCTTATTGCCTACCGGTCGATCACTGACTTTTTCCTCGGCGAACCCTTGGCCCAACCGGCGTCGGGGGACGATGTCCGTTGGACACCGCCAGAAAGACCTTTGAAACACATGACTACTTTTGCTGCCCTTGGCACGCCCAAGGCCATCGCCGAGTCCCTCGCTGCAGATGGCATCGAAGAAGCTTTCCCCATCCAGGTCAAGACCCTCCCGGATACGCTCGCAGGCCGCGACGTCCTCGGCCGTGGCCGCACCGGCTCCGGCAAGACCATCGCTTTCGCTATCCCGCTTGTGGCACGTCTCGCCGAGCGCGAAGCCAAGCACTTCCGCAAGCCCGGCCGCCCGATGGGTCTGGTCCTTGCGCCGACCCGCGAGTTGGCCACCCAGATCAACGCCACCATCGAGCCGCTGGCGAAGGCCATGGGCCTGAACACCACGGTCATCTACGGTGGCATCTCCCAGGCCCGCCAGGAAAAGGCGCTGCGCGCCGGCGTCGACATTGTCATCGCCTGCCCGGGCCGGTTGGAGGACCTCATCCGCCAGCGCATCCTGACTCTCGAAGCCGTCGAGATCACCGTCCTGGACGAGGCCGACCACATGGCCGACCTCGGCTTCCTCCCGGTGGTCAAGAAGCTCATGGACATGACTCCTACCCAGGGTCAGCGCCTGCTCTTCTCCGCGACGTTGGATAACGGTGTTGACAAATTGGTCAACCGTTACCTGTCCAACCCGCTGACCCACTCGGTGGACGACCCCCAGGCCGCCGTCACCACCATGGAACACCACGTCCTCGTGGTCAACGACCAGACCGTCAAGAAGCAGCTGATCGTGGAGCTGGCCTCCGGCGCCGGCCGCCGCGTCCTCTTCATGCGGACCAAGCACCACGCCCGCAAGCTTGCCAAGACCCTGACCGACTGCGGCATCCCCGCTGTCGACCTTCACGGCAACCTGTCGCAGAATGCCCGTGACCGCAACCTGGCCGAGTTCTCCAGCGGCGAGGTCCGGGTCCTGGTCGCCACCGACGTCGCGGCCCGCGGCGTGCACGTGGACGACGTCGAACTCGTCATCCACGTCGACCCGCCCACGGAGCACAAGGCTTACCTGCACCGCTCCGGCCGTACGGCCCGCGCAGGTTCCGACGGCACCGTGGTCACGCTGACGCTCCCCGAGCAGCAGTCCGACGTCAAGAAGCTGATGAAGGCTGCCGGCGTCGACGTCTCGTTCGAACGAGTCACGGCCAACTCTCCCCTGATTGCCGAGCTCGTGGGCCAGGTCGCCGACAAGGTTGACCCGCGCACTCGCGCCGCCTTGCTCGCAGCGAAGACCCAGCAGCCGGGCGGCGGAACCTCCACCGGTGCCAACGCCCAGCGCAAGCGCAACCGTCGCACCACCCAGGCTGCACCCACTGCGGGTGGCCGTGGTGGTCGCGGGGGCCGCGGCAAGGTTGCGAGCGAGCCCGTGCGCACCGACATCAACCGCGCTGAGCGTCGCGCAGCAGCGAACGACGACGTCGCCCGCAGCTCGCGTGGACGCGGCAACGCTGCTTCTGCTCACCGCAATGACGTTCCTGCTGCTCGTGGCCAAGGTGCTCAGGGTGGTCGCAGCGGCCGTCCGGCGACAGGTCAGCGTGCTGCCGCGGGCAACCGCTCGGCTTCTGCACCGCGCACGGAATCCGCAACCTCAACGCGCACCGGTGGCAACAAGGCCGTCTGGTCCTCGAACACGGGCGGCAACTCCGGTGGCTCCTACGGCTCGGGCTCAGGCAACTCGGGTTCCGGCCGTCCGGCCCGCAGCGGCCCGCGCCGTGCTTCGGCTCCGGCGTCGAACGAACGCCGCGGCCGCTAAGCCCGTTTGCCCTGGGAACTCCCGCTCAGTAACTTAGCCGCTAGGTAATTTGCTTCGCTAGGCCACCACGGCGGGACATGCTCATCGTGGGCCGCAGGGAATGGACACATTCCTGATATGTCCACTTCTTGGCTCGAAGGCTGAGCATGTCCCTGGGGATTACCACCCGCGCTCGCGCCATTCCGCAAGGTGTGGCCGCTCCGCACCGAGCGTGGTCGGATCTCCATGGCCCGGATGCACCACGGTGTCGTCGGGGTAGGCCTCGAACAGCCGTTCGCTCACGTCATTCAACAGCGACGTGAAGCGGGCAGCATCGTTCTGCGTGTTGCCAACTCCTCCGGGGAACAACGAGTCGCCGCTGAAAATGTGCGCGGGCCCTTCCGGGTCCAGGTACACATAGGCAATCGAACCCGGAGTGTGGCCGCGCAAGTGCACCGCGGTGATGTCGAAACCGTCGAACTTTCCTACATCGCCATGGTGCAGTTGCACGTCCACCGGCACGGGCAGCGCATCGGCGTCGTCCACTCCGGCCGAAGTCTTCGCGCCCGTGGCTTCCACCAACCCGGGAAGCGCGCGGACGTGATCCCAGTGCTGGTGCGTCGTGGCAATGAGGGCCAGCGCCGGTGCAGCGGTGGTGTCCGCGGCCGAGTCTTCGATCATCTGTTGGATGGCCGGAAGGTCGTCCGCGGCGTCGATCAGGAGCTGTGCACCGCTGGCCTTGGCGGTGAGCAGATACACGTTGTTGTTCATCTCGCTGACCGAGATTCGCCGGATGGTGATGTCACGCAGTGAATGAATGAGTGAGTCCATTCGACCACTCTACGGAAGCCGCGTGCGGCTCGCCGACTACTCGCGGCCCTGCGAAACCCAGGTGGGATCCGCGGACCGTGAGCCGACGACGGCGTCCGCGGCGCCGTCGAGCACGTCCAGTTGAGCGGCACTCAACTCGAGCGACAAGGCGCCCAGGTTCTCATCGATCCGGTGCGCTTTGCGTGTGCCGGGGATGGGGACCACGCTGAGCTCAAGGCGGCGGCCCTGCGCGAAAAGCCAGGCCAAAGCCACCTGGGCGGGAGTTGCATCCCGGCCGGTACTCTCGGACAGCTCGGCGGCCACGGCACGCACCGCGGCAACAACTGCCTGGTTGGCGTCGAGCGCGCCGTCCGCGAAACGGGGGATGCGGTGCCGGAAGTCGTTCTCACCGAGTTGCTCGGCGCTGACCGTTCCGGTGAGGAATCCCCGGCCAAGCGGCGAATAGGGTACGAAGCCGACACCCAGCTCTGCCGCAGCCGGGGCGACGTTGCGCTCAACGTCCCGGCTCCAGATCGACCACTCGCTCTGCACCGCTGCGATCGGGTGCACGGCGTTGGCTTCCCTCAGCTCCTCGGCTGTCACTTCCGACAGGCCAAGGTGCCGGACTTTGCCAGCCCGGACAAGCTCTGCCATGGCCTCCACGGTTTCCACAATCGGAACGCGGAGGTCGCGGCGGTGCATGTAGTAGAGGTCGATGACGTCGGTGCCCAGGCGGCGGAGGCTTGCTTCCGCCGCCTGGCCCACGTATGCGGTATCTCCCCGGACGTCGGTGTAGCCGTCGCGCGGGTTGCCTACGATGCCGAACTTGGTGGCCAACTGGACCTCGTCGCGTCGGTCCTCCAGCAGCTTCGCGATCAGTTCTTCGTTGTCGCCCGCGCCGTAGATATCGGCGGTGTCAATGAAGCTGATGCCGGCATCCACGGCGTGGTGCAGCGTCTTGAGGGATTCGGCGGGATCCACCTCGCCGTAAACGGGGGTCAAGGCCATCCCGCCGAAACCGAGGGGGCTCACGGTCAGGCCATCACCGAGTTGTACATTCGTGGTTTCCGGGCTCATGGTAGTTCTCCTTCGCCGAGTGTTCGTCTCACTGCTGCCAACTCCATGGGCAGGGGGAGTATTCCGCGCTTACCGCTGGGCCGGCTCAGTCACTTCTTCACGCTTCTCCGTGGGGAGGGCCTTCAACCCGGCCGCGCATCCAACGATTCCGGCAATGAACAGCAGCTTGAGCGGGCTGGCCGGTTCGACGCCGGTGGCCATCGCCCAGCCAACCGTCAGCGCAGCGCCGATCCCGACCCAGACGGCGTAGGCCGTGCCCAGAGGAATCCGCTTCACTGCGATGCCGAGTCCGATCATGCTAAGAGTCGCGGTGACGGCGAAGACAATAATGGGGAGGGCTTGGCTGAAGCCGTCCGACAGCCCGAGGGCTGTCGCCCACACAGCTTCGAGCACGGCGGAGGCCAGCAGAATAGCCCATGCGAACTTGGCGGTCATGGCTACGCCACCACCTTCAAGCCGACCACGCACACGCCGATTCCGGCGAGCAGGAGCAGCCGGGCCGCCGTCGGGCGCTCAACTTTGGTGATCATCGCGTAAGCCGCCGTGAGGACGACGCCGACTCCAACCCACACCGCATACGCGGTCCCGGTGGGGATGGATTGCATTACGAACGCCAGTCCGGCGGTGCTCGCGGTCACGCTGACGAGGAAGACAGCGGAGGGCAATGGCCGGCGGAAGCCTTTGGAGCGGTGGAGCGCTGCGGCCCAAACGGCTTCGAGCGCGCCGGACAGAATGAGGATTAACCACGACATGACGGATCCTTTGGCCAGTCTTGTCGCGTGCCGGGTACTGAACCGTCGTCCGGAGGTCCCTGTGCGGGCCTTCCTTCGAGGCTAGCAAAGCCCGACGCCGGGTGGCCAGCTTTGGTGGCGAGTCTCACCAAGGGACATGCGCAGTTGAGGGCTTTACCTAGGGACATGTCCAGTGCTGGGCTGGGGGAGTGGGCATGCCGCCGACGCCGCGAGGGACATGTCCAGTCTTCGGCTCAGCGAATGGGCATGTTGGCATTATGTCCAGTGCTGGGACCTAGGAGGGCGCATGCTCCACGCGGTCGATCGAGATGACGGCGAGGAATCCACGGCCCAGGATTTCCGGGCTGCGGGTGTCGGAACCTACTACTGCGTCGTAGCGGCCGAGTTCGACGGACCCGGTAGGTACGTCAGCGGCGGTTCCATGGGCTGAGCCGTTGGAGCCGGCCGAGCCTTCCGCAGACACATCCGAAGGCTCCGCGCCGGGACTAACAGAAGCCTTGCCCTCCAAAAGAACAGCCAGCTGGCCTTCGAATACCGGGTGTGCGCGCTTCTTGGAGAGCTCGATAATGGACGTGTACCCCTTGAATTCGCCGGCCCGGGCGATCACGTTGAGGTCCCGGATGTCGCCGGTGGGGAGTGCGCTGGTCGAAGCAGCCTCGCCCGAAAACCGGAATGGCCGGTACTTTTCCAACGGGTGCTCTTCGCCGTCCACCGCGAGCAGCAGCAATTCGCCGTCGATCACAGTAATGACTCGCTCCATGCCAGGGAACGTCGAGAATTCGCCGGCCGATCGGACGTCCGCGATGCTGACCCGCCAGTCCCACGCTCCGTCTTGCGCCGACGCCGCTTTCGGATGGCTGGCGATTTCGCGGGTCACCCCGCCTCCGTTGCGCCACGGTTCGGGTTTGAGCTCGGCAAAGCGGATGATCTCCATGAGCTCCAGCCTAGCCCGAGCGCATCGGCGGCCTGCTGAACGCCCGCGTAACATCCGTGCAACCTTGGTGCGGTTCAACAATCCCGGAGGCCCTTGCTAACGTCGTAGGGAGGTCAACGGTTGGAGGCGCGGAATGTTCGTCAAAGTGTGCGGTTTGAGCACGCCTGAATCCGTCCACGCTGCCGTCGAGTCCGGCGCGGACGCCGTGGGTTTCGTGCTGACGAAGAGCCCGCGCGAGGTATCGCCAAGCCGTGCCCGGGATTTGCTGGCGCATGTACCGGAAGGTGTTGCCGCCGTCGGAGTCTTCCGCCACGAAACAGCGGCCGACGCCCTCGCAACCGCGCGCGAGGCCGGCCTCGAGTGGGTCCAGCTCCACGGCAGCCGCTCGCCGGAAGACGTGGAAACCGTGCGCGACGCCGGCATGCGCCTCATCCGGGCCGTCACCATGGGTGCCGCTCAGGACGAGTTCGAGGAGTGGGGAGAGGACCTTCTCCTGATCGACGCCGCCGTGCCGGGTTCGGGTGAGGCGTGGGACTATTCCTCGGTCCGAAAGCTTGGCTTGGGCTCACGCCATTGGTTGTTGGCCGGAGGGTTGACCCCGTCCAATGTCGGAGCCGCCGCGCTCGAAGCCGAGGCTTGGGGCGTCGACGTGTCGAGCGGCGTGGAGTCCTCTCGCGGTGTCAAGGACCTCGACCTCGTTCGCGCCTTTGTCCAGGCCGCAAAAGCCTGACGCCCCCACCAAACGCACGAAACCCTTGACAGCCGCCGTCCGGCGTCGCATATTTAATGCATCGGTTAATTAGCCGATCAGTTAAATACGAAGGCACCAGTGATGTCCACCGACCGCCTCAGTCTCATCTTCTCGGCACTTGCCGACCCCACCCGTAGGGCCATTCTGGCCCGGCTTTCGGAGGGTGAGGCCACCGTGAACGAGCTTGCCGAACCGTTCGACATCAGCCTTCCCGCCGTCTCCCGGCATCTCAAGGTCCTGGAAAATGCGGGACTGATCAGCCGGAGCCGGAATGCGCAATGGCGGTCTTCCAAGTTGGAAGCGGAACCGCTGCGCGAAGCCACCGAATGGATGGACGGATACAGGCGCTTCTGGGATGCCAGTTTCATCCGCCTCGACGCCCACCTACGCAAAATTCAGCACGATTCACAGGATCCAGGAGTCAAGCAATGAACACGGAACAGCACATCCTCACCATGACCCGCGAATTCGAGGCCCCGCGCGAGCTCGTCTTCCAAGCTTTCGTGGACCCCGATCAGCTTGCCGCATGGTTCGGGCCGGTCGGCGTCGATTCGCCCCGCGAGCGGATCGCCGTCGACCCCCGGGTGGGCGGAGTCTGGCAACTCGTCATGACGTGGGACGAGAACGGCGTCGCCAAGGAATCACCCATCGACGCGGTCATCACCGCGTACGATCCGCCCGCCCTACTGGTCGCCACCCAGAAAGCCGAGCCCGACGCCGGGATCACACTTTTGCTGGAAATGCGCCTTGAGTTCGAGGTGCTGGATGGCGGCCGTACGCGACTTCATCTCACCCAAGGTCCCTTCGACTCCGACGAATGGGTGGACATGACCCGCGAGGGATGGGGCACCTCGTTCACCAAACTGGACACATTGCTGGCGCGGGAATAGGGAAGCCGTCCAAAAGACGGCCGAAGTCAACTTGGAAGGTCCAGGCCCATTCGGGCTACACTCCACGGCGGGGACAGAATGCCATTGCTCCGGCGGCCGAACGGTTCCGGAGACAGACGATCAAGCAGAATGCGACCTTTGAAAATCCTTCCCAAAGCCCTTAATAGCCCTCTTCGATACCTGACAGTCGCGCTCTTCGCCGCACTGGCGCTGTCCGGCTGCTCCACCCAGGGAGGGGGCTCCGCCGCGGCGGCAACGCCGTCGTCCTCTTCGGCGGGCGACACCGCACCCGCAAGTGCCAGCCCAACTCCATCATCAGGTCCATTCGGAGGCTTCGCATCGGCAGCCGACATGTGTTCCACCATCTCTCAGGAGGCCACGGGAGCTTCGTTGCTGCCGATGTCGGCGGCGCAGGGAAAGACCGCCGAGCTGGAGCAATACAAGACCGAGCTTGCCGCCACGGCGGATCGCGTCCCGGATGCGCTCAAGGCTGATTTCACCAATCTCAAGGACATCGCAATCGCGGGCTTGAAAGACCAAACCGTCTACTCGAGTGGCAAGTTCGAAAAGGCGATGGCTCCCGTCACCGCCTGGCTGAGCGCCAACTGCAAGTAATCCTTTTATCCACTTAAGCGAATGAACGGGTAGCGCGGTCCCGGTGCCGCGGCAAGAATGGCTTCATGCAACTGCCAGTCATGCCCCCTGTCGCGCCCATGCTTGCCAAGGCGGTCGGCGCCGTCCCCGACGGCGCCATGAGTTACGAGCCTAAATGGGATGGTTTCCGCTCCATCGTTTTTCGTGACGGTGACAACGTTGAAATCGGTAGTCGCAACGAGAAGTCCATGAACCGGTACTTCCCGGAGCTCATCGAGGCGTTGAAGGCAAACCTGCCGGAACGCTGCGTCCTCGACGGCGAGATCATTTTGGTGGACAAATCCGGTGACCGCCTTGACTTTGAAGCCCTCCAGCAACGCATCCATCCGGCAGCCAGCAGGGTCAAGCTGTTGTCCGAGCAGACGCCGGCGAAATTCGTGGCCTTTGACCTGCTCGCCCTTGGCGATGAGGACTTCACGGGACGGCCCTTCGCCGAGCGGCGGGCAGCGCTTGAACAAGCACTCGCAGACGCCGCGGCTCCCATCCACCTCACTGCGGCAACGCGGGACAAGGGCACGGCGGAGCAGTGGTTCAAGCAGTTCGAGGGCGCAGGCCTCGACGGCCTGCTCGCCAAGCCGCTGGATGGTACCTACCAACCGGACAAGCGCGTGATGTTCAAGGTCAAACACCAGCGGACCGCCGACTGCGTTGTGGCCGGCTACCGCGTTCATAAGACCGGTGATGACCTTATTGGTTCGCTCTTGTTGGGGCTTTATGACGACGGCGGCCGGCTGTCCAACGTGGGCGTGGTGGGATCCTTCTCGATGCAAAGACGCAAGGAACTGTTCGACGAACTCCAACCCCTCGTGACCGGGTTCGATGGGCATCCCTGGGCGCGGGCCGAGCAGGAGGAAGGCAGTCGGACCCCCCGGAACGCAGAAGGCAGCCGTTGGAGCGCAGGGAAGGACCTGTCGTTCACGCCCCTGCGGCCCGAACTCGTTGTGGAAGTGGCTTACGACCATATGGAAGGGGAGCGGTTCAGGCACACCACGCAGTTCGTGCGGTGGCGGCCGGACAGGGAGCCGGAGTCGTGCACCTATGAGCAGCTTGAGGAACCCGTAAAGTTCGATTTGTCAGCGGTCCTGGATACAGGAAAACCGTAAATCAGGGGGATTTCAGGGCGAACCCCTAGGCCCAGGCCGCATCCAGCAAGGGACAATGGAAGATATGAAAACGCTGCTCAACATCATCTGGCTTGTTTGTGGTGGCTTCGTTCTGGCCTTGGGATACTTCATGGCCGGAATCGTCTGCTGCTTGTTGATCGTCACCATCCCGTGGGGCATTGCGTCGTTCCGGATTGCCTCCTACACGCTGTGGCCGTTTGGTCGCATGGTCGTGGACAAGCCCGGGAGCGCGGGCGTCTTTACCCTCTTGGGCAACGTCATCTGGTTGCTGGTTGCAGGCATTTGGATCGCGATCGGGCACGTGGTCACGGCCTTCGCCATGGCTATCACTATCGTCGGGATCCCGCTGGCCATCGCCAACCTGAAGCTCATCCCGGTATCGCTTATGCCGCTGGGCAAGCAGATCGTGCCTAGCAACCGCCCGTTCGTCAGCACTTACCACTAGCCCTGCGGCGCCGGCCACCCGGCGTCGCGCGTCAGGCGCCATGGACCGTTCCGGAGTAGCGTAGGCCCTGTCTGCGCTGCCTCCCCTCGAAAGGAACAGTCCATGTCCGCCGCCAGGAACACTGTTGCCAGGAACATCGTCGCCACCCTCAAAGCGAACAACGTCCAGCGCGTCTACGGGATCCCAGGGGATTCCCTGAACGGATTCACGGACGCGCTGAGGGAGGAAGAGGGCATCCGCTGGGTGCACGTCCGCCATGAGGAAGCCGCCGCGTTGGCAGCCGCAGCCGAGGCGGGCCTCACGGATGAACTCGCGGTGTGCGCCGGATCCTGCGGCCCCGGCAACCTGCACCTGATCAACGGCCTCTATGACGCCAACAAGTCAAGGGTTCCCGTGCTGGCCATCGCCGCCCACATTCCGAGCGAAGAGATCGGCAGCCAGTACTTCCAGGAGACACATCCCCAGGAGTTGTTCCGGGAGTGCAGCGTCTATGTCGAACACGTCGCCCATCCTTCCCAGATGCCCAGGGTCTTGGAAATCGCGATGCGGACGGCGGTCGAGAAGCGGGGCGTCGCCGTCGTCGTGATTCCCGGCGACGTGGCCCTCGCGGAGGCGCAGAGCGACCGGACCGCCGTGATCCGGGCCGCCCGGCCGGAGATCCGGCCCAACCCCCGGGAACTCGCCGAGGCGGCGGGCATTCTCAACTCGGCCGGCAAAGTCACCATCCTGGCCGGTGCCGGCACCGCGGGCGCGCACGCCGAGGTCATGGCTCTGGCCGACGCACTGGGGGCGCCGATTGTCCACGCGATGCGCGGCAAGGAGCACATCGAGTACGACAACCCGTTCGACGTCGGCATGACCGGCCTTCTGGGGTTCAGTTCCGGCTACCGCGCGATGGAGAGCTGCGAGGCCCTGCTCATGCTGGGCACCGATTTTCCGTACCAGCAGTTCTACCCGGAGAACGCAAAGATCATCCAGGTGGATATCAGGGGCGAACAGCTTGGCCGGCGGTCCCGGATCGATCTTGGCCTGGTGGGCACGGTCAAGGACACTGCGGCCTCGCTCCTGCCGCTGATTGAGCGCAAGGCGAAACGCACACACCTGAGTACCTCGCTCAAGCACTACGCCAAGTCGCGCGCCAAACTCGATGACCTGGCTTCTCCGGCCAAGGACGGCCAGCCGATCCACCCGCAATTCGTGGGCAGGCTCGTGGATGAGTTGGCGGCCCCGGACGCGGTTTTCACGTGCGACGTCGGGTCCCCCACCGTGTGGGCGGCCCGGTACCTGAGCATGAATGGCCGACGCCGGCTGCTCGGTTCGTTCAACCACGGAACCATGGCCAATGCGTTGTCGCACGGAATCGGTGCGGCGGCCGCGTACCCTGGACGCCAAGTGGTGGCCCTGGCCGGCGACGGCGGCCTGACCATGCTGTTGGGCGAACTGATCACCTTGGTGCAGAACAAGCTCCCGGTCAAAGTGGTGGTCTTCAACAACTCCTCGCTGAACTTCGTGGAGCTCGAAATGAAGGCCGCGGGCTTCGTCAATTTCGGCACGGACTTGGAGAACCCGGATTTCGCCAAACTCGCTGAATCCCTGGGAATCCGTGGCATCCGGGTGGACGACTCCTCCGGGCTGAAAGCGGGACTGGCTGAAGCCTTCGCCCACGACGGTCCAGCCCTCATTGACGTCCGCACGGCCCGGCAGGAACTGTCGATTCCGCCGGCGATCAGTGCCGAACAGGTTAAAGGCTTCACGCTCTACGCGATCCGGACGGTCCTCTCCGGCCGCGGCGACCAGCTCATCGACCTCGCCAAGACCAACATCCGCCAGATCTTCTGAACCGAACCCCGGAGTACTAGCTGGCCGTCACGGCTCCGGTGCGCAGATCGAAACTGAAGCTGCGCTCGGTGACGCGTGCCCCGCCGTCGTACGCCACCGCGAAAGTCAGCTCAAGCGAGTCCCGCGCCAGATCCTCCGTGGTGACCGTGTACACCGGCGTGAAGTACAGCGCTTCCGCGCCCGGTACAAGATCGGCGGGCGGGAAGTCCGCCGGGTTCGCATGCGGTCCCCGGAGTACGACGCCGGACGCCGCTTGGGTGCCGAGGTTGCGGGCGCGTCCGGTGAAGGCGAGGATGTCCCCGGCTTTGTAGCCCGGAATGATGGGTCCGTAGTTGAGGTCCTGGGCTTCGCGGGTTCCGAGGATCTGCGCCTGCTCCGCTGAGTAGCCTTGGCCGATTTCCTTCCAGGTCTGCACGTCCCAGTCACCGTCGTTGTCCGCGGCGATGACGTGGAACTCGCCGGCGTTCCGCCACACCGCGGGTCGGCCGGGGGTGATGGAGCGCAGTTCCATGTGAAACTCGAGGCCGTCGGGCCGGGTTTCAAGCGATCCCGTCGGGCCTACTGGGCCTGAAAGCTGTCCTGTCAGCTGCTCCACCGGCACGGAAACGAACACGATCTCGCGGTATCCCTGCCGCTCGTACAAGACGCCAACGTTGCCATCCGGGAGCCGCGCGGCCGTCGAGTACGCCGAGCTGCCCTCGCACAGGACCAGCTTGGCGGGCCAGCTGGCCCCGTTGTCCGTGGAGAGGCTGAGGACCGTATTGCGTCGCAAGGAAGTGTCCTGGTTGTTGCTCGCGAGCAACCAGGTGTTGGTGGCCGGGGTGGCGAGCGAAGCCACATTCGGCAGGCCATCGAAGCGGACAAGCGAGCCGTTGTCGCTCGGGTCGGGGAGGTCTTCGACCGGTTCCAGCTGGCTCCACGTCTCGCCGCCATCAGGGGAGATTGCCGCCAGCCGCCGGGGAGTGGCTCGCGAGTGCAGCAGGAGGCGGCCGTCGTCCAGGCAAGCGACCTTGTTCTCGTTGGGGCCGACCCAGCCCTGACCCTTTCCGATCAGCGATCCGAGCGTCCAGTTCTCACCGTGATCGTCGCTGTACGCCGAAGCCGCCATGATTTCGCCGTCCACGAGGACGACGAATTGTTGCACCAGGCGTCCGGCCAACGGACCGGCGTGCATCTGGATTCCCTGCCCGGCCGCGGCGAAGATCCCCGTGATGCCGCGGTCTGGGGCACCGGCGCGGGCGCCCGCAACACCGCCCGGCTTGAGCTGACCGGTGAGCCGCCGATGCTCCCAGGTGACGCCGTCGTCGTCGGAAAAGCTGACGTCGCAGTGCTGCACGTCGTCATCCGGTTCCAGCCCGGCCACCGCCTCAAAGAAGCCGGCATGCGTCCCGGCGGCGTGGAACATGAAAATCCGCCCGGTCACGGCGTCCACCAGGAGGCTCGGATCGCCGTATCCGTTGAGACCCGCGCCGCTGCGGACCACCTGCTGCTCCTCCCAACTGCGGCCATTGTCCGTGCTGCGCCGGAGCAGGAGGTCGATCGGATTGGGGAGGTCGTCCAGGTTTGGCCTGCCGTCATAGGCGGCGAGCACCGTCCCCGCCGTCGAGACGGCCAGCGCAGGGATGCGGTACTGGCGGTAGCCTCCCGTGCCGCGCACCGCCAGGACGTGCTCGACGTCGGGACGGGCTTGGGGTAGTGCGGCACCATTGCGCTGAAGGTAGGAGGTCACACCTCCATGATACGAGAGGACGCCTTCGGCCCCGCGCCTTCCGAGCAGAACCGGCGTCCGGGCTCAGTAGTGTGGACAGGATTTTCACCATCGTGGTCTTTCCTGCTCCGTTGGAGCCAAGAAGGGCGAAGATGGTGCCCGGTTCCACGTCGAAGTCCACGCCGCGGAGCACGCGCAGTTCCTTGTAGGACTTTTCGATGGCACGCACGCGGATCGGCGTTCCGTCCGCGGCGCTCTGTTCGAAGAGATCGGTGAGATCGCCGAGCAAGGACTCAAGGACGCCGGAACGCGCCGTCCCTCAACAGGGCCACGGTGGTCCCGGCGTCGAGTTCTGCGGCGATCTCGACGTCGTCCGCGTACCCTGCGCCGATCAACTCACGGCCGCTGGAGCAGCCTCGCAGAACGTCATGGAGCCTGGGTTCGGCAGCGTTGTAGACCGCCATCGCGGCCTCGGCCTCCGGAGCGAAGCCTTGCTTTCCGTCTTCCGGGGTGAAGCCGCCTCGCCCTGCGGCAGCGAGCCCGGCAATGAAGGCGCCGGCCCCGATCTGATCCTCCACGGCGGGCCGGAGCGAACGGCTGGGCCAGAGCTCGCCGGCCGCGATCACCGCCACCACCGCATCCGGGGGTAGTTCGGATGCCACCCAATCCGCGGTGGCCGCTGCGTTGCGAAGTGAGACGGCTGCGATGAGCGGGATTTCCCGGGCGAGACCATATGCGATGGAAGACCCGTTGGGTGAAGGCAGGACGACCCGGCTCAAGTTCCGCGCGTCCCGCAGGCTCGACGGCGAGAGGCTCAGTCCACCGCCGCCTCGCGGACCAGCCAGCTGGGCATCGTGGTGGGCGGCGAAATCTTCGGCCCCGGCGTCCTTCCACGGGTACGGGAAAACCACGGCACCACGATCGACGGCGACGCTGACACAGGTGGTGAAAGAAAGGATGTCAACCACGACGGCGAGGTCCGCCCCGGACGCAATGGAACGGGCGCCGTCGAACCCCCACTCAAACCTCACGGTGAACGGAAGCTGCCGGTGCACCGTCCCCGCCATGGTCATGACAGTTCGGCCTCCAGGTTGCGGCGGGCGGCGTCCAGCCACAGGCTCTTCGCTCGTTCGCTGTGGAAGAGCGGGTCCAGGGCAAGCAGTTGGCGGACGACGGCGGCCCGGCCTGCGGCGAAGTCGGCATCGCTGACGTGGGCGTAGTCCTCGCGGACGGCGGCCAGGTAGCGGGCGTATGCCGCGGGTTCGGCGCCGAGGACGGACAGATCGGCGTCGCACAAGAGGGCGCCGGCGTGGTCTCCCGGTTCGGGGCTGTGGGTGGAGGTCAGCCTGACCAGCCGGGCAACGTCATCGATCACTGGCCCGGGAAGGCCCGCAATGGCCAAGCGGTCCTCGGCCAGCCTGGCTGATTGCTCTTCGTCCTGCCCGGCGATTCCCTCGTAGACGGCGTCGTGGAACCAAGCGGCCAAAGTCACCGAGTGCGCAGGCGTTCTGGGTTCGCTGAGGAGGTCAAGGGCTTCCAGGACCGCCAGCAAATGCGTGCGGCTGTGGTACTTCCGATGGTCCTCGCCCCAGCGTTCGAGGAGCTCAAAACCCAGCTCCTCATGCCCCGGAAGCGTCGAATTCCAGCGCTCAAGCAAGGGCACTGTGAGCGACACGCTGCGTTGGCGGGCAGGAATCCGCAAGCCGCTCGCGATCAGTTTCCGCACAAGAATGCGCGCCTCCACAGGAATGGCGCCTGCGGACAAGAGGTCCTGGTAGCGGCGTTCCGGGACGTCGTAATGGTCGCCGTCAAAGGCGCGCTCGGGAATCCCCGCTGCGTCGGCGAAGGCATGCAGTTCCTCGAGCGACGTGTCCGAGACGAGGTGCGAAAACACGGTCCCGTGCGCGGGCCACAGAGGCGGATCGACGTAGACAGCCATGGCCGGCGCCTGGGAACTAGGAGTTTTTCCGGGTGGCTACCGCCGAGAGCGCGGCCAGGCCTTTTTCAAAGTCGCCGCCCACCATCTTTTCCATGTTCATGAACAGGGCGAAGATTTTGCCGAGGCCTTTGTTCTCACCGGCCATTGTCCAGGTGACGCGGGTACCGTCCCCTTCGGGCACGAACGTGAACCCCGTGGGGTTGACGGCCTTCATTGGCTTGGTGAATTCGAGGCGGATGTCGATCTTGCCTGGCTCCTCCGAGCCGACGATTTCCATGGTCCCGGTGCCGGCCTTGTTGTTGCCGCTCCAGGCATACTTGGCTCCGACGCCGGATTCGTTGCCCGAGTAGCTGCGGCTCAGCTGGGGGTCGACCGCCTCCCACGGAGACCATTTGGTCCACTCGTGGAAGTTGTTGACGAAGGGGAAGATGTCCGAGGGCGTGGCGGGGATCAGCGCATTGCGAGTGACTGTGAAGGGTGCCATGTGCATATCGTACGGCTTTGTCGGGAGCGTGGGTGCGGGCCGGGAGCTGCGTCCCGGCACGCAGCTCACGGCCCGGACCCGCGATTTCGACGCGGCGGGGGACGCCGCGCCGGAATAAGCGGGCGGGGCTATGGACAGGGGTTTCGCCGTCGGCAAACATGGAGCAGGAGGATGATTCGTCAAAGTTGAGCATAGTAGACTCAACTTTGAGAAACAGTCGTCTTCCCGAGAGGAGCTCTTCCATGGACGTCAAATTCACCACCAAGAGCCAGGAGGCTCTTTCTGCGGCGGCCATGAACGCCTCCACCGCCGGAAATCCGCAACTGGAGCCAGCCCACTTGCTCAAGGCGCTCATGGACCAGCGCGAGGGCGTCGCCGTGGCGCTTTTGCGCGCCACTGGAGCGGACCCGGATGCCGTGAGCGTACAGGCGAGTTCGGCCATCAAGGCCCTGCCGTCGTCGTCGGGCAGTTCCGTGCAGCAAGCGCAGCTTTCCCGTCCTTCCATGCAGGCCATCCAGGCCGCCCAGAACGAGGCCGAGAAACTCGGAGACTCGTTCGTGTCCACTGAGCACCTCCTCTTGGGTCTCTCTGCCGGGAGCGACGCCGTAGGGAAGCTACTGCGCGACGCCGGCGCCTCCCACGAAGCGCTCCTCGCCGCCCTGCCGGGTGTCCGTGGCGACCGGAAAGTCACCTCGCAGGACCCGGAAAACACCTTCCAAGCGCTCGAGAAATACGGCACGGACCTCACGGCGGTCGCGCGCTCCGGCAAGCTGGATCCCGTGATCGGGCGCGACAGCGAAATCCGGCGGGTCGTCCAGGTCCTGAGCCGCCGCACCAAGAACAACCCCGTGCTGATCGGTGAACCCGGCGTCGGCAAGACCGCCGTCGTGGAAGGGCTCGCCCAGCGCATCGTGGCAGGTGACGTGCCGGAAAGCCTGCGGGGCAAGACCCTCATCGCCTTGGACCTCGCATCCATGGTGGCCGGCGCGAAGTACCGCGGTGAATTCGAGGAACGGCTCAAGGCCGTGCTGGAGGAGATCAAGAACTCCAGCGGGCAGATCGTCACGTTCATCGACGAAATCCATACTGTGGTGGGAGCCGGTGCCACCGGTGAAAGCGCCATGGACGCAGGGAACATGCTCAAGCCCATGCTGGCCCGCGGCGAGTTGCGCCTCATCGGCGCCACCACGCTGGACGAGTACCGTGAGAATGTCGAGAAGGACCCCGCACTGGAACGCCGCTTTCAGCAGGTTTACGTCGGCGAACCGAGCGTCGAGGACACCATCGGCATCCTCCGCGGCCTCAAGGAACGCTACGAGGCCCACCACAAGGTAGCCATCGCGGACTCCGCCCTCGTGGCCGCGGCCACGCTCTCCAACCGCTACATCTCGGGCCGCCAGTTGCCGGACAAGGCGATCGACCTCGTGGACGAGGCCGCGTCCCGGCTGCGCATGGAAATCGACTCCGCTCCCGAGGAAATCGACCAGCTTCGCCGTGCCGTGGATCGTCTCACCATGGAGGAACTGGCCCTCGAACGCGAGACCGATGCGGCCTCCATCGAACGCCTCGCTGCGCTCCGTGCGGACAAGGCGGACAAGAAGGAAGCCCTTGGGGCGCTAAACGCCCGTTGGGAAGCCGAGAAGGCCGGGCTCAACCGTGTCGGCGACCTCAAGGCGAAAATCGACGAACTTCGTTCGGCCGCTGAAAAACACCAGCGTGAAGGCGACCTTGAGGCTGCCTCACGCATTCTCTATGGCGAACTACCCGCATTGGAGCGCGAGCTCAGTGCGGCAGCCGAGGAAGAGTCCGCCCGGGAAGCGCGCGGCGAAGCGAAGCCCGCCCTGATGGTCGCGGAGGAAGTCACGGCGGACGATATCGCCGAGGTCATTTCGGCCTGGACCGGAATCCCCGCCGGCCGCATGCTGCAGGGCGAATCCCAGAAGCTGCTGCACATGGAAGAGGAACTCGGAAAGCGGTTGATCGGCCAGTCCAAGGCGGTGGCCGCCGTCTCCGACGCCGTCCGCCGCGCCCGTGCGGGCATCAGCGACCCCAACCGTCCCACGGGTTCGTTCCTGTTCCTGGGCCCCACCGGCGTCGGTAAAACCGAGCTCGCCAAGGCACTTGCCGACTTCCTGTTCGACGACGAACGTGCGATGGTGCGGATCGACATGTCCGAGTACGGGGAGAAGCACTCCGTAGCCCGGCTGGTCGGCGCCCCTCCCGGATACGTGGGCTACGAGGAGGGCGGCCAGCTCACTGAAGCGGTCCGCCGTCGACCGTACTCCGTCATCCTGCTCGACGAGGTGGAGAAAGCCCACCCCGAGGTGTTCGACATCCTCCTGCAAGTGCTCGACGACGGCCGCCTCACGGACGGGCAGGGCCGCACCGTGGACTTCCGGAACACCATCCTGGTGTTGACCTCCAACTCGGGCAGCCAGTTCCTTGTGGATCCAACGCTGGACCCCACGGCGAAGCGAAACGCGGTCATGGCCGTGGTCAACTCGTCCTTCAAGCCGGAGTTCCTCAATAGGCTCGATGAGATTGTGCTGTTCGATCCGCTCAGCGTGGACGAGCTCGCCAGGATCGTCGAGCTGCACGTGGACGAGCTGACCAAGCGGCTGCACGACCGTCGGCTCACCCTCCAGGTCAGTGACGGCGCCCGTGCCTGGCTCGCGATGTCCGGTTACGATCCCGCGTACGGCGCCCGTCCATTGCGACGGCTGGTACAACGCGAGATCGGCGACCGCCTGGCCAGGGAGATCCTCGCCGGAGAGATCGCGGACGGCGACACGGTCCTGGTGGACACCGCGGCCGACTTCGACGAGCTCACCATCAAGGGGCTCGAAGCTTTGACGGGTCCCGACGGCGGAGCGCCAGTGGGCAGCGGCCTGACAGTGAGGCGGAAGGACTGACTACTTCTGCAGCACGGATTCCTTGAGCGTGTTTCCCGAGTTGACCACGATGAAGCAGTCCACGCGACGGTCACCGTTGTCCCAGCTGGTGGCGCTCGGGTACACGTTCTGCTGCAGGAGTGCGTACTTGGTGGAGGCTTCGTTGAGCATCACATCACGGCAGATTTCGCGGCCTTTGTCACGCAAGGCATTGGCGCCGGGGAAACTGTCCTCAGCCTTGTACCGGAAGATGGCACCCAGCTGGGCCGAATGGTCGGTGGTGCAGTCCACTACTTTGGACGTGGTGGCACTGGAGTCGAAATCAGCGAAGCAATCGCCCAGCTGGTAATCCTTTGCCTCGACGTCCGCCGGGAGGGGGCCGCGGCTGGTGGACGCTGCCGGTCCGGGGGTGGAAACGGCTGCCGGATGATTGGCCAGGACTCCAACGAGGATCCAGATCACCACGCCTATGAGGATCAGTACGCCCAGCACAATGCCGCCGATGATGAGCCGATACTTCGTGATGGAGTCCAGGGCGCTCCGCAGGGGGGAACCAGGGTCTGCCGACGACTCCTCGTCGCCTGTACCGTTGTTGCCCTGGTGGGTGTTGTCCTGGCCCATGTCTGAGTTTGCGCCTTTCATGCGTGCGGCCCGATATTAGGGCGACTCTACCCAAGTTTTTCATGCCAACGAACGGTGATGCTGCCAGGTGGAACGGTGGCGCCGCTTTCGCGACGGTCATGGCAAGCAGCAGCTCCCGAAAGCATGTAATCTAGACATACGACAAATTGACCAAACATTCCGGGGCCTCACCGATAGCCAAGGTGACCACCTCCGGTCCAAGTACAAAAGGGGGTCACGCCATGGGGCGCGGCCGTCAAAAGGCAAAAGCTACCAAGCAGGCTCGGGACATTAAGTACTACTCCCCGAACACTGACTATTCGGCCCTTCAGCGCGAGCTGACCGGGCCATCAAGTCGTGCGACGAGCCGATTCGCGGATGATCCGCCGGAGCCGGACTACTCGGCTTACGAGGACAAGTACGCACAGGACTTGGAAGACGATGACGACGAGGTAGACACCCGCCGTATCGGATAGCTGTAGCAACAATCAGGTGCCTTTCGGCATCGAGTTGCGTACCGCCGTCGTACACGAAGTCATTTGGCATCCCCGGATGCCACCCAAAACGATCGAGCCCGTAGGGCGCGCCTTGATTGGCGCGCCCTACGGGCTTTTTCGTTCCCTTTTGCTGGTCAGTCCTTCTCGTGGCACAGATCCAGCAAGGGAATCAGTGTTTCGAGGTCGTTGGCGCGCGCTGCGGCCAGGATCTTCCGGTGGGCGTCCGCCACGCGCCCAAGCTTGGCGTCGTCCAAGGGATACGAGCGGCTGATGAGCCGTTGAACGGGGTTGTCCCAGACCGATTCGAGCGTTTTCAGCAGGAATCCGTTGGGCGCGGGTGCCGCCAGGCCCAAATGGAACGCCCGCGTAGCGGTGAAGAGTTCCTCCGGGTCCGCGCTGGCCGAACCCTCGGCGATAAGCAACTCAAGCCGCGCAAGCTGAAGGTTGGTGTATTTTGCCCCACACTGCCTGATGGCCATGATCTCGAGGGCTTTGCGCACCTCATAGACCTCCTCGACGGCTGAACGGGTCAGCGTCGTCGCAAAATACCCGGAGCCCGGGACCAAAGTGGCGAGTCCTTCGTGCACTAAGCGGTTCAGGGCGTCGCGGACCGGCGTCCGGGACACGCCGTATTCTTCGGCCAGCTGTTCCTGGACCAGGGGAGCACCAGGCTCGACCACTCCGTTGACAATTTCATTGCTGATCCTGTCGTAGACGTGCTCGCTCAGCGGCCTCATCCCCTTGGCAGCTTGCGCGGCCATTCGCCTCATCCCCTTTTCGGTATCAAAACTCGCTCAATCCTACGTGCTTTACATCACAGGATTCACTGTATACAGTGAATCCAATCCTACCAACCTTTCTGAAAGTTGCCCTATGAGCCTGCACATTCCTCGCATACCCGGCATCGATTTTGCCGCCGTCGGCAAGCAGTTGGGTTACCTGGAAATCGAACATTCGGACAATGAGAATGACGCCGCTGTCATCCCTTCGCCGATCGCGGTCCTGAGTGGTGGGGACGGCCCAACGGTCCTCCTGATCGCCGGCACGCACGGTGACGAATATGAAGGCCAGATCCTGCTCCAGGAACTCATCCGCACCTTGAACCCCGATGAGGTGACCGGAAGACTGATCATCCTGCCTGCCCTCAACATCCCTGCTGTCCGGGAAGGAAGACGTGTTTCCAGCGTGGACCGGGTCAATCTCAACCGCGCCCTCCCGGGCCGCGCCGACGGCGGACCGGCACTGCAGATCGCTTCGATCGTGGCCCGGGAACTCATCCCCATGGCCGACTTTGTGATGGACATCCATTCCGGGGGGATCGCCTCGGAGTATGTGCCGTCTGCGTTCGTCTACCAAGGACCGACGCCGGAGCTATCGGCTGCGAAGGTGGCGGCGGTCACCGCGTTCAATGCCGCGTATTCCGTGGTGGTGAAGCCCATGCTCAAGGCGGGCTCCATCAGCGGCGCGGCCGATCAGGCCGGCGTGCCGATGATCTCGACCGAACTCGGTGGCAGGGGAACCGTATCCCTGCCGATCCTCAACAGGGCGAGGACCGGACTTCGTTCGCTGCTTGGCCACTGGGGCGTGTTCAAGGACCCCGGCCTTTCGGGCACAGGAGATCCGATCCAGTGGGTCGAACTCACGGCCCAGTCCGCCGTCCATTCCACGATGGCAGGCATCCTTGAACCGGTCGTGGAACTTGGCCAGAAGGTCATGGCCGGAGAGCTCGTGGCCCGCGTTCACTCAGTGGAAGAACTCGAGCGTCCGCCAAAAGACTTCATTTCACCCATTGACGGGGTGGTCGCAATCGTTCGGCATCCCGCCCTCGTCAATATCGGCACCACCGTGGTCAACATCGCCGTTGACCACGGAACAAGCTATGCGAAAGGCAATCATGAACCGTCGTAGATACATCTCCACACCCGCCCTGCTGCTGGCCGCCGCCGTCGGACTCAGCGGCTGCACCACAGCGTCACTCGACGCCGGCAAGGAAGCCGCCGCCAGTTCGATTCCCGGCAAGGACGCCGCGATTCCGGCGGCGCCTTTCAACCGCTCCGCCGCGAATCTCTTGCCCCCGGACGTGAAGGCCAAGGGAACGCTGGTGGTCGGCACCGACCCTACCTTCGCGCCTTATGAGTTCTATGCAGCTGACAGCAAGACGGTTGTCGGCTGGGACGCGGACTTTGCGAAAGCCGTCGGCGAGACATTGGGTCTCGAAGTCAAGATGGTTCCCGCGACCTTCGATACCATCCTCCCGGGCGTGAGCTCCAACAAGTACGACGTCGGGATCTCGGGTTTCAACGTCACGGCCGAGCGTAAGATGAATGCCGATTTCGCCTCCTACCAAAGCAGCGGCTCCGGCCTTGCCGTCAAGGCCGGCAACCCCAAGAAGCTGGCCCTCGATGCGATGAAGCTGTGCGGCACCAAAGTGGGTGGCGAAAAGGGAACCACGCAAGGGATAGAGACCCTTCCGGCGTTTTCGAAGCAGTGCGTTGACGCCGGCAGGGCGCCGATTGACATCCAGCTGTTTCCGTCCCAGAACGAAGCCAACCTGGCCCTCATCTCCGGCCGTGTGGACAGTGTCCTTTCGGGTCTCGTCGGCATGGGCTATGCGAGCAAGCTTTCCGGCGGCGCTTTCGAGCTCGCCGGCAACCAGGACTTCGAACCGACCCCGGTGGGTATCGCCATGCCCAAGGGCTCGCCGCTGACCAAGGCGATCGTCGCGGCCGTCAGGGCGCTGATCGCTGGCGACACGTACAAGGCGATCAATGCGAAGTACGGAATCCCGGACTCGGTGACCATCAGCGCGGATGCCGTGGACGCGAGTGGTGCGAAATGAGCAACGTGATCACCGTCCCCAAGATTGGAACAACGGACCGCGGACAGTTCACCGTGGTCTCGGCGAGGCACCCGTGGCGATGGGTCGCTGGCGCTGCGGTAGGCGCCGTCGTGATCTTGCTCCTTGTTTCCGCGGTGAGCAATCCCCGTTTCGGCTGGGACAAGGTGGCCTTGTATTTCCGCGACGTCGCGATCGTCAATGGAATCGGCATCACCCTGTTCCTCACGGTTGTCTGCATGGCAGCCGGGGTGGGGCTTGGCGTGGTGCTTGCGGTCATGCAGCTTTCGGCAAACCCCGTGGTCAAGGCTTCAGCAAGCGCTTACGTGACGATCTTCCGTGGCACGCCGGTCCTGGTGCAGCTGTTGTTCTGGTTCAACTTGTCGGCGCTGTATCCGGAGATCACCTTTGGTATCCCCGGCGTCAGCCTCGACGCCAACCAGATCATCACACCCCTCGCAGCGGCGATCCTTGGCCTGGGCCTCAACGAAGCTGCCTACATGTCGGAGATCGTCCGGGCAGGCATCCAGTCCATCGACCAAGGCCAAGGCGAAGCTGCGGGTGCCCTCGGCATGTCCCGCATCCAGACCCTCGCCCGGGTGATCCTGCCGCAAGCCATGCGCGTCATCATCCCGCCTACGGGCAATGAGTTCATCGGCATGCTCAAGATGACGTCGCTCGTCAGTGTCCTGGCCGTCCCCGAGCTCCTGTACTCCGCCCAGATCATCTACTCGAAGAACCTGCAGGTTGTTCCGCTGCTCTTGGTGGCCAGCATCTGGTACATCGTCGTCACCACGGTTTTCACGGTGGGCCAAGGCTACCTGGAGCGGCATTTCGCCCGGGGAACCTCCCGTTCCGTCCCGCCGACAGCCGCCGAGCGGTTGCGGAAGTTCTTCAGGGTTCACTCCACGCAGTCCTTCGGGAATAAAGGTGCAGGAAAGGGCAAGCAGTCATGACGATCGACACGAAGGAAAGCCGGAAGGCACCGGAGGCGCTTCCGCTGGTGCGCGCGGAAGGCGTCCGCAAGAGTTTCGGCGACAACGAGGTTCTCAAGGGAATCGATCTCCACGTCCAAAGCGGCGAAGTGGTCTGCCTGATCGGCGCCTCCGGCTCCGGGAAAAGTACCTTCCTGCGGTGCGTGAACCACTTGGAAAAGATCGACGGCGGGCTGTTGTGGGTAGGGGACAGGGCAGTGGGCTACCGGATCAAAGGAGACAAGCTCCACGAACAGTCCCATAACGAAATCTGCGCCGATCGCACTGATATCGGGATGGTCTTCCAGCACTTCAACCTCTTCCCGCACATGACCGTGCTGGAGAACCTGATGGAGGCCCCGCTCAGGGTGCTCAAGCAGCGCAAGGCGGATGTCCGCCGTCGGGCGTTGGATTTGCTGGAAAGAGTGGGCCTTTCGGAGAAGGCTGATGCGTATCCGCGGCACCTCTCGGGCGGGCAGCAACAGCGGGTGGCGATTGCCCGGGCCCTGTGCATGCAGCCGAAGCTGATGCTGTTTGACGAGCCGACGTCGGCGCTGGATCCGGAGCTGGTGGGGGAAGTCCTCAGGGTCATGAAGGACCTGGCCCGGACGGGAATGACCATGATTGTCGTGACGCACGAAATGGGCTTCGCCCGCGACGTGGCGGATCGCGTGGTGTTCATGCACGGCGGCCGGATCATCGAGGAGGGTCCCGCCGAAGAGGTCATCGGCAACCCGCAGCATGAGCGGACCAGGGCGTTCTTGTCCGCGGTTCTGTAAGCGTCGATAGTGCGCTCTCGAAAGCCGTTGACATAATGCGTTAGTGGCGGCTAACGTGTTAACCATGCTCGACCCACTGGAAGTTGCCGCGGAACCGAACAGGCGGCGTCTGTTGCACCTGCTTGCGGCGGGCGAGCGGACCGTGACGGAGCTGGCTGGCGAATTCACGGTAAGCAGATCCGCCGTCTCGCAGCATTTGTTGCTGCTGGAGCAGGTAGGCCTCGTTGCGGCCCGCAAAGAGGGACGCAACCGCTACTACCGCTTGGATCACGGCGGCATGAGAGAACTCCGGATGCTTTTTGAGCAGTTCTGGACCGCTGAGCTGGACATGCTCCTCGCGGACGCACAAAACTTCACCACCGACCGCCTTCAAACATCAGAGGAATCACCATGATTTACGACAAGACCGTTCTTCTTCCCCTCAACGTCGACCAGGCGTTCGAACTCATCACGCAGCCCGCACGCCTCCGCCGCTGGCAGACCGTTGCGGCACGCGTCGACCTGAAGGTAGGCGGCGAATACCGCTGGACCATCACCCCGGGTCACCACGCGGCCGGAACGTTCACCGAAATCGAGCCCGGCAAGCGCGTCGTCTTCACCTGGGCCTGGGAGCAGCCCGAAGCGCCGGCGGACAACGTCTCCACCGTAGCCATCACCCTTGAGCCGGCCGACGGCGGGACCACGGTGCGTCTGGTGCACGAAGGACTGCCGACGGCGGAAGCCCTTGCGGGCCACTCCGAGGGTTGGAACCACTACCTCGACCGTCTCCTCGCTGCCGCCTCCGCGGGCGACGCAGGTGCCGACGAATGGGCCGCAGCCCCCGCCGATCTCAACGAGCTCACCTCCGCGGACGCCACGCTTGCCATTGTGCAGCGCGTGCTGGCGCACGTCACGGAAACCGACGCGCAGACCCAGACCCCGTGCGCCGATTTCAACGTGTCGCAGTTGCTTGACCACCTCGCCGGATCGATTGCAGGCATCGCCAAGGCCCTGGGCGCCGAAGTAGCCGACGACGCCGGCAAGTCGCCTGAAGTGCGCATCGCCGACCTTGCGCAGCCCGCGCTCGAAGCCTTCTACCGCCGCGGCCTTGAAGGCACCATCGACATGGGCTTCGCCGAACTGCCGGCCACGATGGTCGCCTCGATCCTCAACCTCGAGTTCCTGGTCCACGCGTGGGACTTCTCCAAGGCCCTGGGCCTTGAGGTCTCGGTGGCAGATGAGCTGACCGATTACGTCGAGGTCCTCGCGCAGAACACCATCAGCGAGCAGGTCCGCGCGAGCGGCAGCTTCGCCCCGGCCCGGGAAGTCGCCGAGACGGCATCCAGCCTGGAGCGCCTGGTCGCGTTCACCGGCCGGACTGTTCACGCATAAGGGCCCCGCCAGAGCCGAAGGGGTCTGCCGTAAACGGGGATCCGCCGGCGCCGGCTGTTGTCAGTGTCGGACCCCCGTACTACTTTGAACGTGGTATCCGCCGGCGCAAGCCGGCTATTCAACGAAGGGATAGCAATGCCGCAGGTTGATAGCTACAAGCAGGGAACTCCGTGTTGGGTGGACCTGTCGTCGTCGGACATCGAGGCTTCCAAGGCCTTCTATGGAGATCTGTTCGGCTGGGAATTGGACTCGATGGATGCCGGCAACGGCATGACCTACTACATGGCCAAGCTGCAGGACCGCTACGTAGCGGGCATGATGCAGCAGATGCCGGACATGGCTGCGGCAGGGGCGCCGTCCTTTTGGGCCAACTACCTCGCCGTCGATTCGGTCGATGAGGCCGCTGAGCGCGTGACGGCGGCGGGCGGCAACGTCCTCTTCCCGCCGGACAGCGTCCCCAACGGGAGCGGGCGGATGTTCTTCGCCGCCGATCCCACGGGTGCGCAGATCGGCTTCTGGGAGGCCGGAAACCACCATGGCGCCGGGTTGGTCAATGAACCCGGCACGGTGGTCTGGAATGAACTGCAGACAAACGACGTCCCCAAGGCCGTGGCCTTCTATGAATCCGTGACGGGATGCGCCAGCGAGACGGCCGCGGCCGGAGATCTGCAGGAATACACCCAGTTCGTGGTGGACGGGAAGTCCGTAGGCGGCGCCATGAAGCAGCCTGTGGAGGGTATGCCGCCGTTCTGGATGACCTACTTCTATGTTGCGGACGTGAACGAATCCGTAGCGAAGGCCGTCGAGCTCGGGGCCCAGGTCTTCGCGCCGGCCTTCGATGTCCCCGGTGTCGGCCGCATGGCAGTCCTTGGCGATCCCGCCGGAGCCGCCTTCAGCGTCATGGCCGCAGAAAGCAACTAAGCCCTAAACAAGAGTGCCCACCCGACTGCCGGATCGGCAAGGGGGTGGGCACTCGTTTGCATTAAGAACCGTTATGCATAGGTGTTCACGAGGCGCACGGCGCCGCCGTCGACGCCCTTGGCGCCCTGGACGTAGTCCGGGCCGCTCTTGATAATCGAGTCGGAGTCCGCAGCCACGGTACCCATGACCCACGACGGCAAGCCGCGCTCATTGAGGCGCGCCACGGCGGCGTCGGCGATTTCGGGGGAAACGATGGCCACCATGCCGACGCCGAGGTTGAGCGTGCGCTCAAGGTCGGCCAGCGGCACATTGCCGAGCTCGGAGACCAGCTTGAAGATGGCCGGCAGTTCCCACGTGGCGCGGTCAACCGTGGCCACGAGGCCTTGAGGCAGGACGCGGGCAAGGTTGGCCGCGAGGCCGCCGCCGGTGACGTGGCTGAAGCCGTGCACGGCGCCGGGCGCAGTACCCAGGCCGCTGACCGGGAACGCGCGGGCGAGGTCCAGGCAGTCGGCGGCGTAGACGCGGGTGGGCTCCAGCAGTTCTTCGCCCAGGGTGCGGCCGAGTTCGGAGACCTGGCGATCGAGTGCCCAGCCGGCGTGGTTGATCACGCGGCGGACCAAGGAGTAGCCGTTGGAGTGCAGGCCGGAGGATGCCATGCCGATCACGACGTCGCCGGCGCGGACACGGTCCGGGCCAAGCAGGGCGTCGGCTTCGACAACACCGGTAGCTGCACCGGCGACGTCGTACTCGTGCTCACCCAGCAGGCCCGGGTGCTCAGCGGTTTCGCCGCCCACCAAGGCAGTGCCTGCCACGGAACAAGCGGCCGCGATGCCGCGGACGATGTCCGCGATGCGCTCGGGGACAACCTTGCCGCACGCGATGTAGTCGGTCATGAAGAGCGGCTCGGCGCCGACCACGACGATGTCGTCCACCACCATGCCGACCAGGTCGAAGCCGATGGTGTCGTGGATGTCCATGGCCTGGGCGATGGCAACCTTGGTGCCGACGCCGTCGGTGGACGTGGCGAGCAGCGGCTTCTTGTAGGTGAGCAGCTTCGAGACGTCGTACAGGCCGGCGAAACCGCCGACGCCGCCGAGCACTGAGCTGTTGTGGGTCGCCTTGACGGCGTCCTTCATGAGTTCGACGGCGCGGTCGCCCGCTTCGACGTCGACGCCGGCGGACGCGTAGGTGATGCCGGTTGTGTTCTCAGCGGCGGAGGATGCGGAGGTCATACAGACTCTTTCTTATCGGCGTCGGTCAGCAGGTTCTCAAACTCGGCGTCGGGTCCGGGGTCGCAGCCCGTGGCGCCGGGCTTGTTGGCCGGGTCGTCCGAGTCCGCGGTCGCGGCTTCGGCGGAGATGCCCGACGTCGGCAGCCCGCCGAGGTCGGTGCGCTCCAGGAGGTTCTTGCCCAGTTTGTCCGAACCCGGAAGTGCGATGGGGTACTGGCCGGTGAAGCAGGCGGTGCAGAGGCGTTCCCGCGGCTGCTGGGTGGCGCCGATCATGCCGTCTTCGGAAATGTAGGCCAGCGAATCCGCTCCAATGGCCTGGGAGATTTCCTCGATGGTGGCACCGTTGGCGATCAGTTCTGCGCGGGACGCGAAGTCGATGCCGTAGAAGCAGGGCCACTGGACGGGCGGGGAGGAGATCTTGATGTGGACGGCTGCCGCGCCGGCCTCGCGGAGCATCCGGACGATGGCGCGCTGGGTGTTGCCGCGGACGATCGAGTCATCCACTACCACCACACGCTTGCCGCGGATGACGGACTCAAGGGCGTTGAGTTTGAGCCGGATGCCGAGCTGGCGCAGGGTCTGGGAGGGCTGGATGAACGTGCGGCCCACATAGGAGTTCTTGACGAAGCCGTGCGCGAACGGGATGCCGGATTCCTCGGCGTAGCCCACTGCCGCCGGAGTTCCGGACTCAGGTACCGGGATGACGATGTCCGCTACCTGGGTGTTTTCGCGGGCCAACTGGCGGCCCATCTCCACGCGGGACTCGTACACGGAGCGTCCGGCAATCGAAGCGTCGGGGCGCGCAAGGTAGACGTACTCGAAAACGCAACCGGCCGGCGTCGCTTCCGCGAAACGCTGGGAACGGACGCCGTTCTCGTCGATGGCGATGAACTCGCCGGGCTCGATCTCGCGGATGAAACTCGCGCCGACGGTTGCCAAGGCCGACTGCTCCGAGGCGACAACCCAACCGCGCTCGAGGCGGCCAAGGCACAAGGGCCGGATGCCGAAGGTGTCCCGGGCAGCGTAGAGGGTGCCTTCGTCCATGAACACGAAGCAGAAGCCGCCCCGGATCTTGGGAAGCAGCTCAAGCGCGGTTTGTTCGAGGGTCTTGCCCTCTTCGCCTTCGAGGAGGGCGGTGACCAGGGCGGTGTCCGAGGTGTTGCCCTGCTTCATTTCGCCGGTCAGCTGACCGCCGTTGAGCTCGAGGATCATTTCCCGGAGCTCAGCGGTGTTAGTCAGGTTGCCGTTGTGCGCGAGGGCAACGGTGCCGGTGGCGGTTGCGCCCAGGGTGGGCTGCGCGTTTGCCCAGTGGCTTGCTCCGGTGGTGGAGTAGCGGCAGTGGCCGACGGCAAGGTGCCCGGTGAGGGTGTTCAGGGTTGTCTCGTCGAAGACCTGGGACACGAGGCCCATGTCCTTGTAGACATTGATGCGCTTGCCATCACTGGTAGCAATACCAGCCGATTCTTGTCCGCGGTGCTGCAACGCATACAGCCCGTAATAGGTGAGTTTTGCTACTTCTTCGCCCGGCGCCCAGACCCCGAAGACGCCACAAGCGTCCTGAGGTCCTTTTTCGTCGGGGAGAAGATCATGAGAAAGTTTTCCGTCGCCACGTGCCACTGGTCAATTGTCGCATGATGTTGGCGTGGTACTTTCCCTCACGCGGCATTGTGACCGGGATCCTATCCCTCGGCGTCGTCCTCTGTGCCGTCGGGTACGGACTCGACGACGGCGCGACGGGAACGCCGCACGCTGACCTTGTCGAGCACGAGGGCTGCGATGGCACCGAGCAGAACGCCTCCAGCGGCAAAAGAGACAAGGAAGAACCCGAAGACCGCCCCGGTGTCGAAACTCTCGTCGCCGGGGATCCCGTAGGCAACGAATGCGGCAACGATGATGCCGAGCACCCCGCCCAGGCCCATGAAGGGAACGAACTTCGGTGCGCGCCGGACCGTGATCCCGCGGCGTTCCGGAGTGCCGTTGTCTGCCGCGGCGTTGCGTGCCGGGCTGTTGCGTGACGTGCTGTTTTGCGATGTGCCGTCGGCGTTCGCGCCCTCAGAAACCATGCCTTCCAGCTTACCGTTCCGAGGAGGTTGGTTTGTGGTCTGAAGTCAGACCATTGACAGATTGGTGTGAAGTGGGTCACTATCGATGCGAGCGGTGTCGGCCCGTTCCCCCCTTCCGTTTAGAAAGAGAATAATCATGAGTGATCGTTCTACGGCAGCGAAGGTGCAGGCTGTGCAAGACGCAGATGCTGCGGCCCTCGCCGAGCTTGGCTACAAGCAAGAGCTACATCGCGGCATGTCCGGCTTCTCCAACTTCGCAGTCTCGTTTTCCATCATTTCGATCTTGGCTGGCTGCATTACCTCCTTCAGCATTGCGCTCAAGTCCGGCGGTCCGGCTGCCATCAATGTGGGTTGGCCGATCGTTGGCCTCCTGGTCCTGTGCGTGGCACTTTCCATGGCCGAGGTTTGTTCGCGATACCCGACCGCCGGTGGCCTCTATTTCTGGGCCGGCAGGCTCGCCAAACGCAACAAGCGGGCCTGGGCCTGGTACGTCGGTTGGTTCAATTTCCTCGGGGAAGTGGCCGTCACGGCGGCAATCGACTTTGGCTGCGCCACAACAATGATGGCTTTCGCGGCGCTCACCTTCGGCGTCGAGCCCACCGCTGGCGGTACGTTCGCGCTGTTCGTTGTCCTGATGATCATCCACGCCCTGCTCAACAGTTTCGGCGTCAAGATTGTCAGTTTCCTGTCCAATGTCTCCGCCTGGTGGCACATTGTGGGCGTCGCGATCATCGTGGCAGCGCTGTGGATCATGCCCACGAGCCACCAGTCCTTCGACTGGACGATGACGGCATGGCACAACGAAACCGGCTTCACCTTCGGACCGTACGTCTTCCTCATGGGCCTGCTCATGTCGCAGTACACCTACACCGGCTACGATGCTTCGGCCCACGTTGCCGAAGAGACCAAGAACGCAGCCATCGCTGCTCCCAAGGGGATTGTCATGAGCGTGGTCATCTCCATTATTGGCGGCTGGATTCTGCTCTACTCACTCGTCGCGGCGATCCCGAACGGCTCAGAGGAGGGTCTGACCACCCTAGGTGCCACGCCAACCGGCTTGCCGCCGGCACAGATTTTCCTGGATGCACTTGGCAACCCTGGCGTAGCGAAATTCCTGCTCGCCATCGTGGTGGGCGCGCAGTTCTTCTGTGGCATGGCGTCAGTGACCGCCAACTCACGCATGACCTACGCTTTCTCCCGCGACAATGCACTGCCAGGCTCCCGTATCTGGGCCAAAGTCAACGCCCGGAGCGGCACACCCACAAATTCCATCTGGCTCTGCGTGGGCTGCGCGATCGTGCTCGCTTCACCCGCACTGTTCAACACCACCGCGTACTTTGCCGTGACGAGCGTCGCCGTCATCGGCCTCTACATCGCGTACATCACCCCGGTGTTACTGCGCAGGCTCAACAAGAACTTCGTACCAGGCCCGTGGCACCTCGGAAAATGGAGTCCCATCATCAACTGGATAGCCATTGTGTGGGTCGCCGTCATCGTGATCCTCTTCGTTCTTCCGCCCGTCGCAGACATCACCATCGACACGTTCAACTACGCGCCGATCGCCGTCGTGGTCGTGTTCCTCCTTGCCACCGTGCTTTGGTACACCACGGGGCGCCGGACGTTCATGACGAGTGCCGAACAGGAGCACCTGACGATCGACGCCGATAAGCTGCTCAACTAGCAACACACGCGGGCCGCCGCGGTTCTCGCCGGCGGCCTCCCACCAAGGAAGGCCACCATGTTGTTCGCCGAACCGATTGAATCGCCCCTGCTGGAGACGGTCTTGCTTCCTGTGCGCGGACACATGGCCTTCGAGTCATGCGTCGAGCACTTGGGATCGGCAATCCAGTTGGGGATCTTCAAAACCGGCGAGCGTCTCCCGCCCGAGCGCGACTTGGCCGAGCGCATGCAGGTCTCCCGGGCCACGCTGCGGGAAGCGATCAGCGCGTTGCGCGCCGCGGGCTTCGTCACGACCGTCCGTGGGAGGGGCGGCGGAACCATCGTGGAACCGGTCGGCAACGCCCGGCCGCCGGAGCGACTCGACAACAAGGACCGGCAGGAGGAAATGAGCGACATCCTCATCTTCCGCTCGGTGATCGAACCGGGAGCCTGCCAGCGGGCGGCTTCGATGCGGCTCAGCGAGGATCAGCGGCGGCTTCTGACCGATTCCCTGGCGGAGGTTGAAAACGCGGGTTCCCCGGTGGAATACAGGCAAGCGGACGCCCGCCTTCACCTGGCTTTCTCCGCTGTTGCGGGGTCGTCCGAACTCAATAAAGCCAGCACCACCATCCAGACAAAGATCCACGAGTTCCTGGCGGAAATCCCCTTCCTGCAGCGGAACATCGAACATTCAAACCAAGAACATCGATTGATAGTGCAGGCCATCCTCGACGGGGAGCCTGCAGCGGCCCGGAGCGTCATGGAATTGCATTGCGAGTCCACTGCCGCACTACTCAAGGGACTACTGAAATGAGCAGCACCATGAACGACATTTCGAACACCGTGAAAACCACCGCCCACCCTCGCAATGACCGAATGCTCACCGTTGAGCAACTCAAGGCTCAGATCGGCGACGGCGCCATAGACACCGTGATTCTCGGCTTCACCGACATGCAGGGCAGGCTTCAGGGCAAGCTACTCCACGCGCAATTCTTCCTGGATTCCGTGCTGGAGCATGGCACCGAGGGCTGCAATTACCTCCTCGCCGTGGACACCGAAATGAACACCGTGGATGGCTATGACATTTCCTCGTGGGAAAAGGGCTATGGAGACATGCTCTTCGACATGGATTTGGACACCATCCGTGTCCTTCCCTACCGCGAGGGGAGTGCGCTGATCCAGTGCGATCTGTCCATGACCGACGGCACTCCGGTCTCCGTTTCACCCCGCGCCATGCTCAAGCGCCAGACGGCCAAGGCGGCCGAGCGCGGTTGGAAGGCACTCGCCGGAACCGAGCTTGAGTTTGTGATCTACAACGACTCGTACGAGCAAGCATGGGACCTCGACTACAAGCACCTCACGCCGGCCAATCAATACAACGTGGATTACTCGCTCTTGGGATCCGGCCGCGTGGAACCCCTCCTCCGCCGGATCCGGAACGAGATGTACGCAGCGGGCATGACCGTGGAATCAGCCAAGGGTGAATGCAACTTCGGCCAGCACGAGATCGCGTTCAAGTACGACGAGGTGGTCACCACGGCGGACAACCATTCCGTGTACAAGACGGCGGCCAAGGACATTGCCCATGACATGGGCCAATCCATTACTTTCATGGCCAAGCCCAACGAACGCGAGGGCAATTCCTGCCACATCCACCTCTCCCTTCGCGGGCTCGACGATGGGCTGGTCTTCTGGGACAAGGCCACCGGCGCCCGCACCAAGACCTACGATCACTTCATTGCCGGCGTGCTGGCCACGATGCGGGAATTCACGCTCTTCTACGCTCCCAACATCAACTCCTACAAGCGGTTCGTCAAAGGCTCGTTCGCTCCGACGGCGGTGGCCTGGGGCCTCGACAACCGCACCTGCTCGGTGCGCCTTGTGGGGCATGGGCAGAGCGCGCGGCTGGAGAACCGGCTGCCCGGGGGCGACGTCAACCCGTATCTGGCGTTGTCGGCCATGCTCGCCGGCGGGCTTTACGGAATCGAAAATGAGCTCGAACTCGAACCGGCAACCACCGGCAACGCCTACACCTCGGGCGCTCCCACCGTTCCGACGACGATGCGGGAAGCGCGGGACCTGTTCGCCAACTCCGTGATCGCCAAGGAAGTCTTCGGCGAGGAAGTAGTGCGGCACTACGTGAACTACGCCGACGTCGAACTGGCAGCTTTTGAGTCCGCCATCACGGACTGGGAGCTCCGCCGCGGCTTCGAAAGGCTGTAGAGCGATGATCCAGGCGCAAGCTCCAGGTTCAAACCGGCCTCCTCGCATCGCCCTCACTACCTACCTTCAGAACGCAAAATGGGGGATTTGGGACGCGCGTGCAGCAGTGCTGCCGGCAACGTATTTGGAAGCCGTGGTGGCGGCAGGCGGCACCCCTCTCCTGCTGCCGCCCATCGGCACCGATACTTCCGTCCTTGACCTCGTCGATGGCCTGATCGTGGTGGGAGGCGCCGACGTCGACCCCGGAAATTACGACGCCGAGCCCCACCCAAGCACTCGCAGCCAGCCCGCGCGGGACGAGCACGACATCGCGTTGACGCTGGCCGCATTGGAGAAGGGCATTCCGCTCTTTGCGATCTGCCGCGGTGCTCAAATCCTCAACGTGGCCTTGGGCGGAAACCTCATCCAACATGTGCCTGACGTGCTGCCGGAGGCCAACTACCAACCTGCTCCCGGAGTCTACGGGGAGGTTGAGTTCGATACACGGCCGGGCAGCATCAGCGCGCAACTACTAGGCGAAAAGGCATCGGCGCCGGTCTACCACCACCAGATTCTGGACCGGGTGGCTGACGGTCTTTGCGTCACGGCGCGCGCGGCTGACGGCACGGTGGAAGCCGTCGAGTCCACCCAGGGAAGTTGGGCGTTGGGCGTTCAGTTTCATCCTGAGCAAAATCCTTCCGACTTGCGCCTCTTTGAAGGATTCATTGACGCAGCCAGAAGGTACCGGGAGGGCGAGCTTTACGTTGAGCTCCTCGATCCCTCGACGGAAACCACAGCGACAGAAAAGAGCTGGGCGTGAGTGCCACGACTTTTGACATCATCAATCCGGCCACCGAAGAATTCCTTCGAACCGTAGAACTGGCATCCCTCGCCGAAACGAACGCGCTGATTGCCCGCGCGGCCGCCGCCTTTGAGACCTGGCGGAAAGTGTCGCCGTCGGACCGGGCACTGCTCCTGCGCCGGTTCGCGGCCGCCGTCGACGCCGATCTGGAGAACCTCGCACAATTGGAAGTCCGCAACGCGGGGCATACGATCGGCAACGCCCGCTGGGAAGCGGGCAATGCGCGCGACGTCATCAGCTACTACTCGGCGGCTCCTGAGCGGCACTTCGGGCGGCAGATCCCGGTTGCCGGAGGCCTCGATGTGACCTTCCACGAGCCGCTGGGCGTGGTTGGCATCATTGTGCCGTGGAACTTTCCCATGCCGATCGCGGCGTGGGGCTTCGCGCCGGCGCTCGCGGCAGGCAACACGGTGGTACTCAAGCCCGCGGAACTTACGCCGCTGACGGCGATGAGGCTGGGTGAGCTGGCGCGCGAGGCCGGCCTGCCCGACGGCGTCCTGACGATCATCCCCGGGAAGGGCTCCGTAGTGGGGGCGCGATTCGTCACCCACCCAGCGGTGCGAAAGGTCGTCTTTACCGGGTCAACCGGGGTTGGCAAGCAGATCATGGCCGGTTGTGCTGACCAAGTGAAGCGCGTGACGCTCGAGTTGGGTGGCAAGAGCGCGAACATCGTGTTCGCCGACGCCGACCTTGAGGCCGCTGCTGCGGCCGCTCCCGGCGGCGCGTTCGACAACGCCGGACAGGACTGCTGTGCCAGGTCCCGGATCCTGGTGGAAAGATCGGCCTATGACAGCTTCTTGGAGCTCTTGGAGCCCGCTGTTCGGGCTGTCAAAGTCGGCGACCCGGCGGATGAAAGTACCGTCATGGGGCCTTTGATTTCCGCCCGGCAAAGGGAAACCGTCGCAGGATTTGTGCCCTCGGGAGCTCCCATAGCCTTCCAAGGCGAGGTGCCGGAAGGGCCGGGATTCTGGTTCCCGCCCACGGTCCTGGCGCCCGACTCGTTAGACGATCCGGCTGTGCGTGAGGAGATCTTCGGACCCGTCGTCGTCGTCGTTCCCTTCAACGACGAGGCGGGCGCCGTACGGATTGCCAATGACACCGAATACGGCCTCTCCGGATCCATCTGGACCCAAGACATTGGCCGGGCCTTGCGCGTGGCCCGCGGAGTGGATGCCGGAAACCTCTCGGTGAACTCGCACTCTTCAGTCCGATATTCGACGCCGTTCGGCGGCTTCAAGCAATCGGGCCTGGGCCGCGAACTAGGCCCTGACGCGCTCGATTCCTTCAGCGAAGTGAAGAACGTCTTCATCGCGCACTGAACCCACCAACTTTGGAAGCCCCATCATTCAAGGAGAGATCACCATGACCGAATTCATTTCACACCGACTCAAGGACCGCACAGCCGTTATCACCGGTGGCGGCAGCGGGATCGGCCTGGCCACGGCAAAGCGCTTCGCCTCCGAGGGTGCCAACGTGGTCATAGCCGACATCGATCCGGCAGCCGGGGAAGCTGCAGCGGCCGCCGTCGATGGCATCTTCGTGAAGGTCAATGTCACTGACGAGCAGGAAGTCATCGACCTCTTCGCCGCAGCCAAGAGCCACTACGGCAGCGTGGATATCGCGTTCAACAACGCGGGTATTTCGCCGCCGGACGACGCATCCATCCTCGACACTGGAATTGACGCCTGGCGCCGGGTCCAGGAGGTCAACCTGACGAGCGTCTATTACTGCTGCAAATACGCGCTGCCCTACATGTTGGAGCAGGGCAAGGGCTCGATCATCAACACCGCGTCCTTTGTGGCCGTGATGGGTGCGGCAACTTCGCAGATCTCCTACAGCGCGTCCAAGGGCGGCGTGCTTGCCATGACCCGTGAACTGGGCGTCGAATTTGCGCGCAAGGGTGTGCGGATCAACGCATTGTGCCCCGGGCCTGTCAACACTCCTTTGCTGAAGGAACTCTTCGCCTCCGATCCGGAGCGGGCCGCCCGCCGTTTGGTCCACGTGCCGCTTGGTCGCTTCGCCGAGCCCGAGGAACTCGCCGCTGCGGTCGCGTTCCTGGCGAGCGACGACGCCTCGTTCATCACCGCGTCGACCTTCATGGTCGACGGCGGAATCTCGGGAGCCTACGTCACCCCGATCGACTAGTTTCCATCGATTGCTCCGTAACGGTCCTTTTGGGACCCCAAAACGACCGTTACGTGGGCCCACGCCGGCGAGGGCCCCGACCTGAGCTTGCGAAGGTTGGGAGCCGGTGGGGAGCAATCGATGGGACAGGTTAGCTTCCTCGGTACGTGGAGAACGCGAAAGGGCTGAGCAGGAGCGGCACGTGGTAGTGCTCACCGGCGTCGGACACCGTGAAGTTCAAGTCCACTTCCGGGAAAAAGGTGTCCACGCCCTGCGCCTCGTAATACGGACCGGTCGCGAAGTTCAAGCGGTAACTGCCGCCGTCAACCTTCTCAGGGCCAAGATCCTTGATCCGGCCGTCCGCATCGGTGGTGCCGCTGGCCACGTGCTTCCAGTTGTCGCCGTCGCGCACAGAGAGAACGACGGCGACGCCGGCCGCCGGCCGCCCGGAACCGGTGTCCAGGATGTGGGTGGTTATCTGGGAAACGCTCATGTGCTGGGCACTCCTTCGCGGCTCGCGCTGGCTTCGCTGATCACGCCGGCAAGGCGCAGCAACGCGATTTCGCGCAACTGGCCTGCCACGATGACGTCTTCTTGCTCCGCGGTGTGGTTCAGGCGCTCTTGGAGGGAGCCGAGGATTTCGGTGGCTGTCCGTCCCGCGGCGCGGATCAGGAAGACGCGACCGAATTTTTCCTCGTACTCACGGTTGCCTACGGCCAAAGCGGTGACGACGCCGTCATCGCCGGGGTCCACACCGGCCTGTTCGGAGCGGGACATCGCGGCTTCGGTGGTCTGTGCCTTGGGGCGTTCGCCGATCCGCGGGTGATGGGCCATCGCGGCCGCCACTTCGTCCGAAGTGAAGGGCTCGGCGGTTTCCCGGGCGAAATCGAGCAAGGAGTCCAAGCCGCTGAAGGGGCGCGCATCTGCGACGTGCTCCACCCAACGCTGGATGTCGAGGCATGGGCGGAGGACGTCGATGGCGTCCGCACGGTCCACGCTGTTGAATACTTCAAGCTTCATGCTTGTTCATTCCTCGTGCGAGTGCTGGCATCCATGGTGTTGGCTATGCGGAACTCCGGCGATTCCTGCCGGATGGACCTGCGCGCCTCCGCACTCCAGGCCTTCCACATCATGGAACTGTTATTTCAGCATACGTAATAGTGAATCCAATGACTGCCGTGGTGTCAAGAGAATACCGCACCGCGGTCCTCCGGGCCCCGCCCTGCGCGCCCCGCCCTTGCGACGCTCGCTCACGTTTGGTGCCCTTTCCCGAAACGCTCGCTCACCTTTGCCGGGTTCTACCGAAACGCTCGCTCACGTTTGCCGTCTGGTGGACAATGTCAGCAACGAGCCAAAGGAGTTCCGCCATGCCAGAAGTCCTGACTTCCCGGTACCTCTTCGGACCGGGGCCGAGCAATTGCTATCCGGAAGTGACTGCCGCGTTGGCCTATCCGGTGATCGGGCACCTGGATCCGGTGTTCATAGAACGCCTGGACCGGACATGTGCAGGGCTCCGGGCAGTGTGGGGGACCCGGAACGCCCGCACCCTGCCATTGAGTGCCACTGGTTCCGGCGGCATGGAGGCTGCCTTCGTCAATACAGTGTCCGACGGCGACGTGGCGGTAATTGCCGTCAACGGGCTTTTCGGGGAGCGGATGTGTGAGGTTGCCCGGCGATGCGGTGCCACCGTGGTCCGCGTCGACCATGAATGGGGCCAGCCCGTGGATCCGGAGCGGGTCCTCGCAGCGCACCCCCACCCGAAGGTGATTGCCGCCGTCCATGCCGAAACCTCCACAGGTGTCCTGTCCGACGTCGCGCCCGTCGGCGCCGGCAAGGGTGACGCGCTCCTGATCGTGGACGCGGTGACGTCCATCGGCGGGCTGGAACTCCTGGCCGACGGCTGGGGGATCGACGTCGGGTACGCCGGAACGCAGAAGTGTCTGGGAGCGCCCCCCGGTTTGTCCCCCTTCACGGTGTCCGAGCGCGCGTTCGAGCGGCGCATCAAGGAGCCACGTTCGTGGTACCTGGATATCGGCCTTCTGGGCGGGTATGTTGGTGCGGCGAGCGGCAGCCGGACGTATCACCACACAGCGCCGGTGACCATGATCGCCGGACTCGAGGCAGGGCTGGACCGCATCTTGGCGGAAGGGCTCACGGCTGTTCAGGCCCGGCATCGTACTGCCGGGGCTGAGTTGCGGGATGGCCTCGAGGCGATGGGGCTCGAGCTGTTTGCCGCCGAGGGCTCGCGATTGCCGAGCCTCACAACGGTCAAAGTGCCCGACGGCGTGAACTCGGCCGCCGTCCGCGCTTACCTTCTGGAGAACTTCAGTATGGAAATCGGCTCCGGGGCGGGCGCGTTTACGTCGACCGTGTGGCGGATTGGCATGATGGGCCCGAATGCCAACAGGGCATCGGTGACGCTTGTCCTTGGCGCGTTGGAAGAGGCGATCGCCAAAGCCTGACGCTCGCTCACATGTCGGCGCTCAAGCCATGACGCTCGCTCACGTATGCAGGCCATTTCCGAAACGCTCGCTCACTCCTGGCGGCCGAGAATAGCGGAACCCTCCTGCGGATGTGAACTGCAGCAGGGTTCCGTCGTTTGGCACTATACGTGAGCGAGGGTCACGCCGATCGGCGTTATATCTGAGCGAGCGTCACGCCAAAGGCCACCATACGTGAGCGGGCGTCGGCCCGGACGGCCTTGTTTGTGAGCGGGCGTTACAGGCCGAGTTCGGCTTTGAGCGCTGCCACGTGGCCTTGGGCCTTGACTTGGTACTGGGTCAGCTTGACCTTGCCTTCGCCGTCGAGCACGACGGTGGAGCGGACCAGTCCGTCGACCACTTCGCCGTTCACTAGCTTCTCGCCCCAGGCACCGTAGGCGAGGGCCACAGCGTGGTCTTCGTCGGAGAGGAGCGGGAACGTCAGGGAGTAGTCTCCGGCGAAGTGTGCGATCTTTTCCGGAGCGTCGGGGGAGATGCCCAGGACTTCGTAGCCGGAGGACTGCAGGCTGGAAAGGCTGTCGCGGAAGTCGCAGGCCTCGGTGGTGCAACCGGGGGTGGCCGCTTCCGGGTAGAAGTACACGATGACGTTGCGTCCACGGTAATCCGACAGCGAGACCTTCTGGCCCTCGGAGTTAAGCAGCGCGAAATCGGGGGCCTGGGTTCCGGCGAGGAGTTTCTGGGTCATGTTGCGATCCTTGACTTGTCGGGCAACCGCCGTGGCCGGCGATCAATCTATAGGTGTAACGGGCTGCCTAGATGCAGTATTCCGCGGGTCCGCGGACTGTGGAGCCTGGTCCGGGCACGAATTGGTAGCCGCCTCCACGAACTGTGGCGATGACATGGCGGGCTGAGCCCAGCTTGCGCCGGACGCGTCCAACATACACGTCGATGGACCGAAATGCCGCGCCGGGACAGTCAAGTGACTCCAAAAAGCGTTGCAATTCTTCACGTGGGATGGCCCGGGACAGGTTTTCCACGAGGTAGCGGAGGAGGCTGTGTTCCATCGCTGTGAAGCTGACAGGCACACCGTCGAGGAGGACGGTGTCCGCAGCCAGGTCTACTGCCACGGTGCTGCGTCGGCCGGCCAGTGAGATCGGCGGGATGGCAGGGGCCGGGCGATTTCCGGCGTCGGACGCACTCGACGCCGGAGCGGCGTCGAACGCTTCCGAACCGGAAGCCCCCTCCGACCCGGAAGAATCACCGGACGTTGCAGCTCCGGCGGCGGGCCAAAGGAGGACTTCCGCCCCCGGAGCAAGTTTGCGGGCCCGGGCCAGGACCGCTTCAGCGGCCCGGGACCAAACCTCGGGATCGATTTCGCGGCCTTCACCGGGCTGTACCCACACGGCGAGTCCGCGCGGGTGCATCCCGGGCCGAACGAGACCAGGCCGGAGCGCGGAAGGCCGGGGGGCGGGCTGGTGCCGCGAGGCATTGAGCCGTGCGGGCAGTTGCCCGTACGGGGCATGGACATTGACGGCCATGGCTTGGCCTTACACGCCGCCGCGGCGAATCAGCTTGCCGCTGGGCGTCCGGCCGTCGATCTCGCTGCCGCGCAGGTACGTTTTGCGTACGACGCCTGAGAGCGCCTTGCCGTCGTACGGCGTGATCGGGTTCTTGTGCTTGAGCTTCTTGACGTCGACGACGAACGCGTCGTCCGGCGCGAAGATCGAGAAATCGGCGTCGTAGCCGAGAGCCAGCTGGCCCTTGTTGTGCAGGCGGGCCAAGGCGGCGGGCTTCTCGGACATCCAGGACACTACTTGCTCCAGGGAGATGCCGCGGTGCCGTGCTTCGGTCCAGATCAGCGAGATCCCCAGCTGCAGCGAGGAGACGCCGCCCCATGCCACGGCAAAGTCGCCGTTTTCCAGGTCCTTGAGGTCAAGGGTCGAGGGGGAGTGGTCAGAGACGATGCAGTCGATGGTGCCGTCCTGCAGGCCCTGCCAGAGCAGCTCGCGGTTGGAGGCCTCGCGGATGGGCGGGCAGCACTTGTACGCGGTGGCGCCGTCGGGGATTTCCTCGGCCATGAGCGTGAGGTAGTGCGGGCAGGTCTCCACCGTGAGGTGGACGCCGTCGCGCTTTGCCGAAGCGATCATCGGGAGAGCGTCCGACGACGAGAGGTGCAGGATGTGCGCACGCGCGCCGGTCCAGCGGGCACGTTCGATGACCTCGGCGATGGCCTTGTTCTCGGCGCCGCGCGGGCGGGAGGCAAGGAAAGTGGAGTAGTGCGCGCCGCCGGGGTGGGGTGCATGGTCGATCGCGTGGGAGTCCTCGGCGTGGACGATCATAAGCGAGTCGAAGGACTTGAGCTCGGCCATGTCCTCTTCCATCTCGTCCGCGTCCAGGTGCGGGAACTCGTCCACGCCGGAGTGGAGCAGGAAACACTTGAAACCGAAGACGCCCTCGTCGTGCAGCGGGCGAAGGTCCTTCTTGTTGCCCGGGATGGCGCCGCCCCAGAATCCGACATCCACGAACGCCTGGTCCTCGGCGACTTCGCGCTTGAGCTTGAGGCCTTCAACGTTGGTGGTGGGCGGGATGGAGTTCAGCGGCATGTCGATGATGGTGGTGACGCCGCCGGCTGCCGCAGCGCGGGTGGCGGAGGCGAAGCCTTCCCATTCGGTGCGGCCCGGCTCGTTGACGTGCACATGGGTGTCCACCAGGCCCGGGATGAGGGTTTCGTCGTCGCCGAGTTCGATGACTTCGGTGCCCGTCAGGCCGTTGCCCAAGGGTTCGATGGCGACGATCACGCCGTTGCGGACGCCGACTTCGCGGGCGGTGATGCCGGCGGTGGTGAGGATGCGCTGGCCCCGGATGACCAGGTCAAACGGGCCGTGTGCTGTGGTGGTTTCTTCAGACATGGAGTTGCTCCTTGGTCTCGGTTCGCGCTGCGACTTGGGTGGATGCCGCTTTTTCAGAGAGGCGCACGCCGATGTGCTTACCTAATTCTTCAAGCAGCGGGCCTGCTTCAGCTATACATTTCTCTACATTGGATTCGAGCTCGGTCAATGCGTGGACCGACTCGAAACCGGACTCCGAAAGTTGTTCCGGGCTCAGCGTACTGCGGCCACAGACGGCAATCACAGGGATCCCGGAACGTGCCGCCGCCCGCGCCACGCCCATAGGCGTTTTGCCGAGCAGGCTTTGTTCGTCGAGGCTGCCTTCGCCGGTGATCACCAGGTCCGCGCCCGCCAGCCGCTGCTCGAGTTCAGTGAATTCGAGGACGACGTCGATGCCCGGCCTGCGTGCCGCGCCCAGCGCCGCGATGGCGATGTAGCCGACGCCGCCTGCCGCGCCAGCGCCTGGAGCCTGTGCGGCGTCCTGGGCTTCGGACCCGATCTCGTTGGCGAGGACCTGGACGAAGTGGGCCAGAGCCGCGTCGAGCGAGGCGACGTCGTCCGGCGTCGCGCCCTTCTGCGGTCCGAAGATCGCGGCGGCGCCGGTGCGGCCCAAAAGGGGATTGTCGACGTCGGACGCCAGGACGAACTCGGTGACCTCCAAGCGGACGTCGAGGTTCGAGAAGTCGATCCGGTCCAAGCGGGCCAGGGCCGCGCCGCCGCCGGGGAGTTCGTTGCTGTCCGCGTCGAGGAGGACCGCGCCGAGGCCCTGCAGGACGCCGGCGCCGCCATCGGTGTTGGCACTGCCGCCGACACCGAGGATGATGTGCCGGCAGCCGAGGTCCAGGGCGGCGCGGATGAGCTCGCCCGTGCCCAGGCTTGTGGAGTTCTTGGCCGTTTCGGAGTTCGGGGCGCTGCCGTCACCGAAGCCGGGCAGTACGGCGAGTCCGGAGGCCGCCGCCATTTCAATGACGGCTTCCTCGCCGCGGACGGCGAATTCGGCCGTGATCGGCTGGCCTGTGGGTCCGGTGACCGTGGTGCTGCGGCGGGTGAAGCCGGAGCCGACGGCGGCGTCGAGAGTCCCTTCGCCGCCGTCGGCCACTGGAATGAGCGTGGTTTCAAAGCCTTCGCCCGGGCGGCCGGCAGCAAATCCGGCCCGCAGTCCGGCGCTCAAGCGGCTGGCGACCTCGGGAGCTGACAGCGATCCCTTGAACTTGTCCGGGGCTATGACCACACGCATTCCGTACCTCCTTCAGTACTTACTAGTCCAGCAGGGCGATGATCGCAGTGGGTGCGTCTTCGCCGCGTTCGGCCAGCTCTTCGAACTCGTTCACGCCGTTGATTTCAACACCCATGGAGATGTTGGTGATCTTTTCCAGGATCACTTCGACCACCACGGGAACCTTGAACTCGTCCATGAGTGCCTTGGCCTTGTCGAACGCGGCAGGCAGGTCGGACGGGTTCTCCACGCGGATGGCCTTGCAGCCGAGGCCCTCGGTGACCTTGACGTGGTCCACGCCGTAGCCCGCTGCGGTTGCAGAGAGATCAGTGCTGTTGATGTTCTCGAACGCCAGGGACACGTTCTGTTCCATGTTGAAGCCGCGCTGCGACTGGCGGATCAGGCCCAGGTACGAGTTGTTCACCACCACGTGGATGTACGGCAGGTTGAACTGTGCGCCCACGGCCAGCTCTTCGATCATGAACTGGAAGTCGTAGTCACCGGACAGGGCAACAACGGTCTCGTCCGGCTTGCCGCGGACAACGCCCAAGGCGGCCGGGCATGTCCAGCCCAAGGGGCCGGCCTGGCCGGCGTTGATCCACTTGCGCGGGCCGAAGACGTGCAGCAGCTGTGCACCGGCGATCTGCGAGAGGCCGATGGTGGATACGTAGGTGGTGTCCTTGCCGAACGCCTTGTTCATCTCTTCGTACACGCGCTGCGGCTTGATCGGCACGTTCTCGAAGTGGGTCTTGCGCTGCAGGGATCCCTTGCGGGCAGTGCACTCGGCGACCCAAGCGGAGTAGTCCGGCAGGGACTTTGCTGCCTGGCGCTCGCGTGCCAGTTCGATCAGCTCGTCCAGCGCCGCACCGGCGTCGGACGCGATGCCGAAGTCCGGCGAGAACACGCGGCCGATCTGCGTGGGCTCGATGTCGATGTGCACGAACTTGCGGCCCGCCGTGTAGGTGTCCAGGCCGCCGGTGTGGCGGTTGGCCCAGCGGTTGCCGATGCCGATCACGAAGTCGGAGGCCAGCATGGTCTCGTTGCCGTAGCGGTGAGAGGTCTGCAGGCCCACCATGCCGGCCATCAGCTCGTGGTCGTCCGGGATGGTGCCCCAGCCCATCAGGGTGGGGATGACCGGAACGTTCAACAGTTCGGCCAGTTCAACCAGCTGCGCGGAGGCGCCGGCGTTGATGATGCCGCCGCCGGCGACGATCAGCGGGCGCTCGGCTGCGGTGAGCATGTCCAGTGCCTTTTCCAGCTGCTTGCGGCTGGCCTTCGGCTTCTCGACGGCGATGGGCTCGTAGGCGTCGATGTCGAACTCGATCTCGGCCATCTGCACGTCGAACGGCAGGTCCAGCAGGACCGGGCCCGGACGTCCGGAACGCATCAGCTGGAAGGCCTTCTGGAAGGCGCCCGGAACCTGGCCCGGTTCCAGGATGGTCATGGCCATCTTGGTGACCGGCTTGGCGATGGACTCGATGTCCACGGCCTGGAAGTCTTCCTTGTGCAGCTTGGCAACGGGGGCCTGGCCGGTGATGCAGAGCATGGGGATGGAATCTGCCCAGGCTGCGTACAGGCCGGTGATCATGTCCGTTCCTGCGGGGCCCGAGGTGCCGATGCAGATACCGATGTTTCCGTCCGCTGCACGGGAGTAGCCGTCAGCCATGTGGCTGGCGCCTTCAACGTGGCGGGCCAGGGTGTGGCGGATGCCGCCGTGTGCCCGCATCGCGGAATAGAACGGGTTGATTGCCGCGCCTGGCAGGCCGAACGCCTCGATGGCGCCTTCCTTTGCCAAGATGGCGACGGCTGCGTCTACAGTGCGCATCTTCGTCATGGTGTGCTCCTTGAAAGTCTGTTTTTGGGTGTTGTAGGGGAGCCGCCGTCGTGAAGTACGACGGCGGTTGCCCGGTTTTGCTTGTTATCGCGCCTTAGCGCGTGGCTTTACTTTCGGCCGCTGAGCTGGAGGACCTGCTTGAAGAGGCCCGAGTGGTCGAGTCCGCCGTCGCCCTGGTTGACAGTGGCGGCCACGAGCTGCGCGACGACGGCGCCGAGCGGGATTGCGACGTTGGCTTCGCGGGCTGCGGAGGTGACGATGCCGAGGTCCTTGTGGTGGAGGGCCAGGCGGAAGCCGGGGTCGAAGTTGCGGTCGAGCATCTTCTGGCCCTTCTGGTCGAGGACCTTGGAGCCGGCCAAGCCGCCGCCGAGGACCTTGAGGGCTGCGTCCGTGTCCACGCCGTAGGCCTCAAGGAAGGCGATGGCCTCGCCGAGGACCTCGATGTTGACGGCCACGATCAGCTGGTTGGCTGCCTTGACGGTCTGGCCGGAGCCGGAGGGGCCGACGTGGACGATGGTCTTGCCGACGGCGTTGAGGACATCCTGTGCCGCTTCGAAGTCGGCTGCGTCACCGCCGACCATGATGGACAGGACGGCGTCGATGGCGCCCTGTTCGCCACCGGAAACGGGGGCGTCGAGCGGGCGGATGCCGGCCGCGACGGCGTCTGCCGAAAGGCGGGCTGCGACGTCCGGGCGGATGCTGCTCGCGTCGATCCAGAGGGTGCCCTTCTTCGCGTTGGCGAAGACACCGTCCGGGCCGCTCACGACACCTTCGACGTCGGGGGAGTCGGGCACCATGGTGATGACGACGTCGGCGTCCTTGACGGCGTCGGCGATGCTCGTGGCACCCTTGCCGCCTTCGGAGACGAGCTTGTCGATCTTGTCCTGGCTGCGGTTGAACCCGGTGACGGTGTGGCCGGCCTTGACCAGGTTGATGGCCATGGGAAGGCCCATGATTCCGAGTCCGATAACTGCAACGTTGCTCATGATTTTCCTTACTGAAGTCTTTGTTTTAGCTCAGGTGTGCTGGACCCAACTAGCTCGCAGTTGATGTCGTTTTGAGGGCTCTAAACGACAACAACTGCTACTCAGTTGGCGGGTTCGCTAGTGGGAGGTGGCGCGCTGGCGGATGGCCCAGCTGAACGCCGTTTCCTGCGGTTCCTTGTATTCGAGGCCGATGTAGCCTTCGTAGCCGAGTTCGCGGCTGCGGGCGATCCATTCGCCGAGGGGAAGCTCACCGGTTCCGGGAGCCCCGCGGCCGGGGTTGTCGGCGATCTGGATGTGGCCGAAGTCCTTGGCGTGGTTTTCGATGACGGCTGCGACGTCGTCCCCGTTGACTGCCAGGTGGTAGAAGTCGGCGAGGAGCTTGACGTTCGTGGCGCCGGATTCTTCCTTGACGCGGGCGATCACCTTGAGGGCGTCGGCGGCCTTGAGGAGCGGGTACTTGGGGGCGCCGCTGACGGGCTCTAGGAGGACGGTGCCGCCGATGCGTGCGACGCCATCCGCCGCGCTGGCGAGGTTCTCGGCACCGATGGCGTCCTGCTTCTCGGGGGATTCGCCGTCCACGCGGTTGCCGTAGAGGGCGTTGAAGGCCTTGCAGCCGAGCCGCTCGCCGATGCCTGCGACGACGTCGATGTTGTCCAGGAACTCGGAGGAGCGGGCGGGCCAGGAAACCAGGCCGCGGTCGCCGCCGGGCATGTTGCCGGCGTTGAAGTTCAGGCCGGTGAGCTGAACGCCAGCGTCCTTGATAGCGTTCTCGAACTCGGTGACCTGGGCGTCCGACGGAACGGAGGTCTCAAAGGGCCACCAGAATTCGACGGCGTCAAAGCCGGCAGCCTTCGCAGCTGCGGGGCGCTCGAGCAGGGGCAGCTCCGTCAGGAGGATGGAGCAGTTCACTGTGTACGTCATCGTAGGTGTCCTTCCGGGGGAGGGCTTGGGATCCATCTTCCGCTTGGCTTGTCCTCTTGGGCTAGTTCGCCTCTTCGAGTTTCCGCTTTGTGGAATTTAGATTCTGCTTTATGAAAAGTTTAGGGAAGGAGGGGGTGGGAGTCAAGGGGGTCTTTCGTGTGGAACGGGTTTGGGATACCAAGTGACGGGCTTGGGTGGGCTGGTGGCGTATCCGGCGTGGGCAGTGTCAAGGTATGCGAATCACCAGCTAGGCTTCAACTTGCGCAGTGGCGTGCTCTTCGTCGTGATTGCGGGTGCTCTCTTCGTCGCTGGAGCACCATTTCCCGTCTTTGTTGTCTTCTTTTGCGCTGCGTTCGCCCTCAACATTGCTTTTGTTGTCATATGGGCCCGCAGAGACGCTTTGGCGGCCTATTGCCAGATTGAGAGCGAACCCTAAAGTCTGCCTTTGATGAGTTCTTCTGCTCACCAGAACTAGGAAGGTCCGACAGCGATTCACAACCGGCGCCCGAAACGACGTTCATCCGCGCGTTTGAAATTGTGCTTGCTCCCTTGTGTCTGTTCTGGTGCGCAGCGTTTGGGGCGCATTGGGAGGAGCTGTGCCTAACAAAGCCATCACTCTGGCGCATCAAGGCAAACATTCCCGCGCTCAGAGCCGTGTATAGGTACCGGTCGGCGGATTCATCAGTTCTGTTTCCTTCCGTTTCTCAATCCCCTAGCGCAACGGGTCCAAAATGGACCTGCCGGCGCAATTTCATGGGTCATTGTTCAACTCGGCCTGAAGAGATAACGGATGGAAGGCTCGAAAGGCCTGGACGAAAAAGTGTGGATATCGCGCTTTGGAAAGGCTGGGGTCATGACGATCATTTTGATGCTTATCAATAACAGTTTGTGGACTGGCAGAAATGTAATTCGGGAGGCACTGACGGTTGCCTTGGCGTTTGCCCTTTCGCTTTGGCTTCGTAGCCCTATCTGACTTTGCGAGTCACTGGCTTGAGTTTCGCGGGAAAAGGACAAGGAAGTCTAAGCCCTCGGACTTGACCCCCACGCGGTGTCCAGGGATCGATTGCCGCGGCACGGGCGCTGATGGACCATCCCAACTTTACGAGGATGAAACATAGACGAGAACGCGGTATTGGGTATCGGCGGCACGAGGGGAATTCAGTTTGAGGCCCGACCCTACGTTGGGGTGGTCGGCGGCGACTGCGTGGGACTGCTGCGGTGGGTACGGTGAAACACTGGCCTGGCCCCAAGCCACCTCGCCTCAATTCCGAATCCACAGACTCGACGATGCTCCGTGCGACTTATCGGTAACACGGAGACGAGACTCCGTGAACGCCATTTGCGCCTCCGTGTATGGCCTTTTTGCACGGAGATTTGGGTTTCAGACCACTGAGTTTTCCGATTTCACCACTTAGACCGGGAAAACATGCCTTTGGATTGTGACAGGGATCGGGATCGCCGGTCCCGGTCACAATCGAAGGAGGAATCATGGAAGCAACGAGCCGCCCGTCCATCAAGTCGGTCACTTTCGCAACTGCGGTCAGCGTGGCAGGACTTGCCCTTGCCAGCGTGAGCGTCATGTACATCGCCGGAATGTTCGGTCTATCCAGCACGTTCGCCTCACAGATCGTAACGGCAGTAGAGGTCGGCGGGATTGCCCTTGCCATCGTGATGGGGGTGCTTTCCGGCGGCATAGCAGCGGCAGTCATCGCGACGGCGCGCTGGGCCATCCTCCAATGGGGTAAGCGGGCAGCGATCGCCTAGCTGCAGCAGCGACGGTACCGAAATTGCGCATGAGCGTCAGGAACGGCGATAAGCCATTGCTCCTCGTTGCGATGATGCTGTCCCTGGCGCTCATGCTGGCCGGATTCACCATCGGTTTCCAAACGGACATGGCCGCTCAATCCGAATCACCTCAGCCGATGTCCCCTGAAGCTGGCCTTACATGGCTATCCGCGCTGGGACGGATTCTCGCGGCAAATGTACCCGCCTTGTGTCTTTTGTTTTCCGGAGTCATTACCGGGGGAGTCTCGACGCTGATCGCATGGCCACTCACAGCAATCTACATCGGCTCCACAATGCGCCTCGGCCGGACACACATGGGAATTGGTGAGGTGGTGGCCTCGATTTGGATTTATGCACCGATCGAATTTCTAGGCCTTCTGTTGGGCGCCGGGGCTGGGCTCATACCCGTCGCCGCCGCTATCCGGTCAGCTCTTTCCGCTTCTGAGGCAGCAGGACCGCTGCGGCAGTATCTCGCTATGTTCCCATTGGCCCTAAAGATCTTCGGAATTGCTTCAGTCCTTGTCCTTGCCGCAGCTCTCCTCGAAGCCACAGTTTTAGTTACAAAAGGATTCTCCCCATGACGTTATCGTCGTTGAGTGTGGAACAGCCGGGCGGAGATAAGCCCTCTCGGAGACCGCAAAGGAACACGTCCCCTCTTGTTTGGATGTGTTCCGCCGGGGCACTTTTGGGTCTCCTGCTGTTGAGGAGCAAACAGCTTCACGGAGTCGTAGCAGGAAAAGTTGCGCAGACCGATGCCGCTAGGGCGATTAGTGACCCAGCGGTTACCGAGCTCGCCGTGAACGTGGGGTTCTACGTCGGAGTCGTCCTCTCAACACTACTTTCGACGCTGTACTTTTCGTTGACGTCCATCGCAGAGAGCACCTTCTTTCCTGGGCTAAAGCGTGGAGGATTCCGTTTCCGAGTCGGACTACTGGGGTGCACGGCAATCGTGTCCCTTCTGGGCGTCCAGCTAGTCAGCCTTCTGTTGTCGCTGACTTCTCCGAAGGACCACTGGGCGACATTCGTATACGTGGCCCTCGTGGCGGCATGCTCTCCCTTCATGTTCCGAAAGCAGTGGTCGAGTTCTTCGTCCACAACGACTGCGGCCATTTTCGCCACCTCGCTCGCAACGGCAGCGGTCTCTCTTGCTCTCTGAATCCTAGAAAGGATACGACATTGATTTACTCATCAAGGGTCCGAACCATCGCCACCGTTCTCGTACTCGCGTGTATCGCCGGCAGTATCGTCGTGGGGCTCATTCACGAACCGAGGACTCCACTGCTTGCATGGACGTCCTTGAGCGTTGGAGCGATCTCCCTGTTGGTAGTGCTCGCAACAAAACGAAATCCCAAGCGCGATGCGGTTCTATTTGTTATCAGCGGGATGGCCGGCGGAGTGTTCATAGCTGCCGCGACAGTGGGCTTCCCGGGCACGCTTCCGTTATGGCTCTGGACGATAGGCATCATCTGTATCGGAACCGTGGCCCTCATCGTCGATGCGGAGTCTGCCCAAAGTAAATCCGTCAATCGTTTCTAGGCGTCGGCAATGGGAAGCCTGAGAGCGGCTTACAAATTATCGGGGGTGCGCATACTGGCCTTCACGGGATGGCCGATATCCATCCGCGCACTCGTGGTCCTTGGAGTAACTAGTGGGGTTGCTTTGGTCTGTGCTGTTCTGGCGGGATCCCTATTTTTGATGCGGCTGCTCCATGAGGCGTTGTCCTTCGACGGCGTGCACGCCTATTTGGGCAGCACTGCAAGGATGGCAATCATCCTGTTGGCGCTCGCCGTCTGCCTTTATATCTCCGTCGGTGCGCTCGCACGGGAAGCACTCAGCAGCCGAAGATTTGCAGTTCGGTTCAATCCAAACAGGCAGCTCTACCGGGCGACCGATGTTTCGATGCACCACGTGTTCCTGGCCGAGGCAGGTCCACGGGCTGCCATCTTGTTTGGTTTGTCGGGCGCCGTCTGCACCGCGGCCTGGGTTGTTGTGCAAGAGGACGGTGGTAGCGGCGGACCATTGGAACTGACACTATTAGCTGCCCCATTCGCCCTGACTGCGTCCTGGCTCGCCTTGAGTTCCAAGCTGGCCGCAAGTGACCCTCGTCTTCCGAGCCTTGCCGTGGGATGGACCTTCTTCGCCGGGGGATGCCTCCTGGCCGCGTTGCTGGGGGCCATCCTCGCCCGAGGAGTGCTGGCACTAACCTCGGCAGCGGCCGGGTATGACCTGCGACTCAACGCAACCGGCGCAGAAGGCGGCTGGATCGCGACCGCGGTGGCGATCGCCGTCGTCGTATTTTCCTTTCTCACAATCCGAAACGTTGGAGCGATCAAGAGGCAATCGTTTCCGATAACCGCGAGCGTTCCGCGGCGCGTCAGGGAGTCCGTATGGAGGGCGACGACGCCGGTAGCCATGCTTTGGCGGGTCCTCATAGTTAACCTCGTCAGGGACAAGTCGTTTGCCCTGTTCCGTGGAATCGGAATCTGCCTGCTTCTGGCCGCTGCCACTGCGATCGGCTTTCGGTGGGGCGGGATAGGGCCGGAATTCCTTCGGGAGATCCCCGGAGTTCGGGGCGCGGGTGCCTGCATCGTTTTCATGGTGGGAGTTGCCGGGAATGAACTCATGTGCAAGGCGAACAATCCGATCGGACTTCTTTCGCAGCTGAGGTACAGCTGGGAATCCGGATTCGGCCTCACGTCGCTTGCGTGGGGCGTGACCCTGAGTCAGTCTGTGCTGCTGGCGCTGCTTGCGGCACCAGCGATCGGAATCGTTGTCTGGGCTGCAACCGGCGTCCTGCCCGTCGAGACTCTCCTGATTCCATGGTCGATTGCGAGCAGCAACATCATTGGGAACGCCTACAGCAAGGTCAAAGTCAGGCAGGCCGACGGCTCGATGGAAATGTCCCTGGCGGCAGCGTTTATTGGCTTACTGCTTGCAGTTCCGGTGCTCGGACTTATCCTCTCGGGCAACGTCCCCGCAACCATTTCCGCCGTCATTTACACGGCTCTTCTCACTGGAGGTGCAAAGATTTGCCTGCAACGCAGAATTCTCTACCAGAAATAGTCTTTGACCGCGTGTTTGCCGGATATTCCGCCGAACGTCCCGTCTACGAAAACGTGTCCTTCTCGTTTATCGGGCCAGCCCTGATCCACTTGAAGGGAAAGAACGGATCCGGAAAATCGACCTTCGTCGAACTGGCCAGTGGCTATCTGTCTCCGTGGGCCGGAACGGTCCTCGTCAACGGAGCGAGCGCCGATGACCCTGGAAGTAGAAGCCGGCGGAGGGTATGCCGGTCAGACGCGTCGCTCTTCGCTCAGATGACCGCACGGGATCACATCGTGTTTGCATGCATTGCCCGAGATGTCGATCCTGGTCCCGAAATACTCCGGGCGACCCGGCTCGGCATGGAACCGTGGCTAGGCGAGAACGCGGGGAACCTGTCCACAGGAAATGTGCGCAAACTTTGGTACGTCATGAACACCGTCGGCCAGTTCGATTGCGTGGTCTTGGATGAACCGTTCAATGGCACTGACACCGAGGGCATGGCCTACATGGTTGAGGAGATCAGACGCTGGGCGGAGTTCAAACTCGTGGTTATCGTGACGCATTCACTCCAGGACTTGTTCCTGGAAGCGGTTACCGTCCGGCTCGAGGATCTCAAGTCGCAACCCGTTGACGGGCTGGACGCAGGAAGCTTGGGGGCGAAATGAGAATCGTCGTTGATGGCGTCGGTGCGAGCTACGGCGCAAAGGAGGTGCTCCGAGACATTTCCTTTGCTTTGAACCCGGGAGAGGTAGTCGGGCTCGTTGGTCCCAATGGACATGGCAAGACCACGTTGATGAAGCGAATGCTCAACCTTATTCCTGGAACCGGTGAGACGACGTTCGACGGAAAACCCTATCGACTCCTAACACGGCCACAGACAGCAGTGGGATCACTGCTGTCCGCGGAGGGTTTTCACCCCGGCCGGTCGGCTATGAACCATCTTCGGATGATCGGGGCGGCTTCTGGCATCTCAAGACGAAGTGCTGAGTTCGCACTCGATCGGGTGGGTCTAAGTGAGTATGCGACGAAGTCGCCCGCTTCCTACTCGATGGGGATGAAGCAACGTCTCGCGCTCGCAGCGGCACTGATGACCGAGCCTCAAGTGCTGATCCTTGACGAACCCATCAATGGGTTGGATGTGGACGGTGTTTATTGGTTTCGGAACACAATCCGCAGCTTGGCGGGGGAGAGCAAGACCATCTTGCTTTCGACGCATATTTTGAGCGAGCTAGAGAAACTCGCGGACCGCGTCTTGGTTCTGCACGGTGGAGATCTCCGGGCTGATTGTCCGATGGAAGAACTCAAGACAACGACTTCAGGGCCAGCGGTCACCATCGCAGTGGACCGTCCCCGCGAGTTCGCCGCTCGATTGCGCGCCGAAGATGGGTTGATCGTGACCTTCAACGGGGAGTCTCTAGTCATCGACGGAATGACGGCGAGAGACGTGGGAACCCTGGCCAATAAGCTTGGCTTCACGCTCTTTGAACTATCGACGACGCTTCGTACTTTGGAGGACGGGTACAACGACATTGTGGGCCGTGGAGTCCATGAATCTCAGTGCCGGGGATCTGGGGGTAAGCCGTGAGGGACGCAATCCACTACGAGTGGGTCCGGCTGACTACAACTCGTGGGTTCCACGTCCTGACCGCTGCGACGATTTTGGTATCTGTCCTGTTCAGTTGGGCGATATCCCTGATGATCGCCAACATGGCTCCAGAAATGACCACCCAGGCTGCTGGCGAGGCGGCCACGGTGGCAGCCACACGTTCTCCTTTGGTGCTCCTTGCCGCTGGCCTTCTTGGGATCTTCTCTTTTGGCCAGGAGAAGCGATACGGGACGCTTTGCCTGGCACTCTTGGCGATGCCCCAACGGAGCGCCCTGTTCGCGGCCAAGGTGGTGATGACTTTGCTGGTGACAACGACGTGGACGACCGCGTCCACGCTGATGTCCGTGATTGTGTCGAATGCTGTCCTGGGAAGCTCGAACCTCCTCGAATCCGACCCCGCGGTTCTGGTTGGCTGTTTGGTCCTAGCGAACGGATGGGCTCTTCTCGGCATAGGAGCAGGACTCCTCTTGCCCCGAACAGGTGCGGTGGCCTTGCTGGTCGCTGGATCAGCGCTGGTAGAACCCTTGCTGGGTCAACTGGTGGAAAGAATTGAGATTTGGGGGACGTCCGCAGCCGCTTTTCTCCCGTTCAGGGCAGGATCGTCGCTCATCGGTTTTGCTGATCCAGCGCTCGGTGCGATTGTCGCTGAGACTTTCCCCCGTCTCCCGGCTCTAGCCGGCGGCGGATTGTTCTTCCTTTATGTAGCAGTTCTCCTAGCAGCGAGTTACAGGAAAGGAGTCGTCAAAGCCCAGTAATTGATCGATCGCCGACGCTAGATTTGCGTTCAACGCATGGATCAAGCGATTCAAAGAACACTTGAAGTTCCCGCGACAAGAAAAGGATTCTGAGGTGACGGATAGGCTGCTGACGGGTCAACAGATTCAGGCTCGGGAGAATGTGAGGATGGGTACCGGTATCCGTCGTCGGATTTCGCGCTGCACGCGGCTTATCAAAGGTACGTCGTTGATTGCCCTGGCTCTCATTGGCCTGACTGCCTGCGGCGCCGGTCCCGTCGTACCGACCAATGATGTCTCCGCCATCAAAGAAGACCTGATGAAGCTCCAGGGAACCAACGGCCTCATAATGAGGCCCGAATCATCGACTCTCGCCAAAGGATCGGTCCACGGGACGTATCTTGCCGCGAGACTCCTCGACACGAGCTTTCCCGCTGTCGTAAGTGAGCGAACCCGAGATGAACTGGAACGGGTGCTGAAGGCGCCCGAAACCGATCAGATCACTCAGCTCAAGGCGCTTGTGGCGCTAAAGCGCTCTGGGTCTCCATCCTGGGGGAACTACGGTTCGATCATCGAGCAAGGTAGGGCGGCGCTTCCGGCCACCGTGACTTTCGCAAAACTCAGCGGGTACATCGAGCTGGTGGATGTTCTGGTGCAGCTTGAGCCTAACGCGAGGTTGGCGCGACTGGAGGCGTTCGATGCAGACCCCGGGGTTGAAGACCTACTTTCCGGAGCACTGATGGCGCTCTCCAACTCCATGTACTTCTCAAACAAAGAAGAAGTGAGATCAATGTTTCCGGCCGTCCAGTCCGCTCTCCCGCAGCTCATTGATTCATCCAAAGGAAAGGGCCTGAATTATTTTCGGGCGTTGACCGCCATGACGAGCGCAAGTCGGTCCGGACTCGGATCAAACGACTTCGACAAAGCGGCCGAGGAACTCCGGACTCTGAAGGGCTGCAAAGAATTCCCGTCCTTGTATCGGATGGAAGCAGACAAAGCGTCACCATGCAGTCTGTCAATTTCGGCCGCAATGATCGCGGTCCCGGGTGCCTACGACTTCGGGGAGAACAAATGACAGCGGTGCTGCGTCTTGAGAACATCGCCAAGTCCTTTTTAGATGATCGCGGGACGCGACAGTTGGTCCTTTCTGGAATCAGCCTGAACGTCGAGGCTGGCGAAATCGTCTGGCTGCGAGGTGAGTCGGGTTCGGGGAAGTCAACGATCCTGAACATCTCCGGACTCCTATCGACTCCCGATGCCGGCAAAGTGTGGATCAACGGTGACGACAGGACCGACGCCTCGTCCCGGGAAGCGAGTCGGGTCCGCTCGAACGAAATTGGCATGGTGTTTCAGGGCAGCAACCTGTTGCCCGAACTTACGGCGTTGGAAAATGTCCTCCTTGCCAGCAGCAAGCCCATGACACGCGCAACGATTACGGAGCAGCTGGAACGCTTCGGATTGGCGGCGGTCGCTGACCGGCAAGCGAAAAGGCTTTCCGGCGGGCAGCAGCAAAGAGTCGCGTTTTGCCGTGCGCTGATCAACGAACCGTCATTGCTATTGGCCGACGAACCAAGTTCGGGTCTCGATGCGACAAACACTGAGGCCATCCTGAACGCCATGCTAACGGGGGCCAACAGCGGGTGCGGCATCCTCGTTGCTTCCCACGACGAAGTTTTCCAGCAAGTGGCCCACCGTCAGCTTCCTATGAAGGAGTTGTTCCTTGAACAGAAATAGGGTCTTTGCTGCAAGGTCGGTGCGGCTTTCCCTCTCGAAATTGAGGCCACTCGCGGTCCTGATGAGTCTTGGCATCGCGGTATTCATATTCGCCGACAGCATCGTAGGGGCCGGAATAAGCTCATACTCAAACAAGATCAGCACCAATTCCGCCCTGAATTACGTGGAGGTGACTTCAGTAGGCCCGGACTCAGCTCGTGAGATCACTGATGAATCATTACCCCGGTTCAGCCAAATCGATCACGTAGTGCGATCCTCCGGTTGGGCACAAATAGACCTCGCCATAGAGGACCCTGCGAACTGGCCATCACCGAACAACCCCGGTGCATTCATGGGTACGCCATTCATCAGCGGCATCACTCCGAAAATACTGCTGGGAGACGTCTCCGGGGACGGCCCTGGGGAAGGCCAGATCCTGCTTCCCGACAAGGGGCAGGGCCAGAGATACGCCCAGCTGCTCGGCAAGGAAATGAGCTTTGTGTACACGAAGGAAATCGGCCCTGGCAATGGGGAACCTGTTTCCATATCTCTCCGCGTCTCAGGTATCTATGACAACTCGTCGCCGGGTACCGATGGCGCACAGGCTGCTTACGTATCCAGTAAGGTGCTCCAGTCAACGCTCGCCAATGCCCGGCCGAATACAAAAGCGCCGACCTACCCCCGCGCATATGTTCGCGTTGACTCAGCAGACGAAGTGGTCAATGTACAGAACCAAGTCCGAGCGCTCGGATATTCAGTGAACAGCGTTGCGGGCCAAATCCGGTCCCTCTCAGGCCTCTTCGCTCTTCTCGCCCTTGTCAGCTGGGCGATCGGTGGGTTCTTGATCATCTTCTGCCTCGGGGTCGGAGTGTCTGTTGGTGGAAGTTGGATCAAGCAGAGAGCTCGCGAAGTGGGTCTCCTCAAAGCCATCGGCTGGTCGGGGGCCTCGATAGCAGGGGTTTACATGGTCGAGTTGGCCGCAGTGGGTCTGATCATTGGCGTTGTGGGAGCGCTCCTGGGAACTCTTTGCTCCGTCATAGGAACGGCGGTCTTCAGCGGACTGCAGCTCGACCTCCTGCCGGTGGCTGCGTGGGCCATGCCCAACTGGTTGCTCGTGCTCGGGGCGCTCTTCTGTGTTCCTTTGTTCTTGTGCCTTGGAGCCGTTGGGCACGTCGCAAGACTCGCTCGGCTTGACGCGGATTCCTCGCTGAGGGACCTGTAGCTCCCCCCAGTGCCCCAGACTCCGAGCAAACCGCCCCCGACCGCGTCTTCCGCCGTCGGGGGCGGTCCGAATACTTCGGCTTGGCGCGAGGTGTCCGCGACGTATTTGCCGGTCTTGAACCAGACGAGCATGGAGTTCATGTCCTTGACCATAGGGACCCCGAACTCGAAGCCAGGATCTAGTCCAGATCTGCCCGGAATGCTTCAATGTCCACGCGCGGCAGGTGCCGGCGGCTGGCGATCAGTTGTTCTGTTTGGCGGCCGCGTCGGCGTACGGGCTGGAGCTCAGCCACCTCGTGGCCTTCGCGGGTAACGATCAACGTTTCGCCACGAGCGACCCGCTCAAGCACTTCGTCGCCATGGTTCCTTAGCTCGCGCACCGTCACAGTTCCCATGCACCAAGTGTGTCACCGCTGATACGGGTGCGTTCTTCGTTCGTAGACCCGCGGTAGCAAGAGATCACGGAAGTCGGGCGTGTCTGTTTACAAGCCACCTAAGCGACCGAGCCCCTCCCCAATTTCCCGCCCGATCCGCCGCAATAGTTCCGCCGACAACACAGGGTCCTTCGACGAGTCCAGATCCGTATAGTCCGCCAGGGTGTAGACGTGCGAAAGAGACATCTCGGACCACCGCTCCTGCCGCAGCAAGGAGCGCCCCGCGACGGCGATGATCGGCCGCGTACCCGAGCGGCGCGCGACCGCGGCCGGCAGCTTTCCGGCGAGGGTCTGCTCGTCGATGCTGCCCTCGCCGGTCACCACCAGATCGCAGCTGTCCCTGCGGTTGTCGAAGTCCAGGAGGTCGAGGAAGTAGTCCGCCCCGGAGACCTGGGAAGCACCCAGCAGCATGCACGCGAAGCCGATCCCACCGGCGCTTCCAGCGCCCGGATGCTCGGCAACGGAAGCTGCATCCTCAAACCCAACGGAGGCGAGCACGGAGACAAAATGCATCAGACCGGCGTCGAGCGCTGCAACATCCGCAAGCGATGCGCCCTTCTGCGGACCGAACACCGCAGGAGCTCCGTCCGGTCCGCGCAGCGGGTTGTGCACGTCGCTCGCAACAATCAGTTCCGTCTCGGCCAGCCCGGAAAGCAACGTCCCGAGAACGGAATGAACAAGGCCAAGGTTCCGCCCGTTGCCTTCCAAAGAACGGCCGGAGGCATCCAGGAAGCGCAAGCCCAGAGCGGTGAGCATGCCCATTCCTCCGTCGGTGCTCGCGCTGCCTCCGAGCGCCAGCACGATCCGAGCCGGCCTCAACGAAAGGGCAAAGAGAACAGCCTCGCCAAACCCGCGACTCGACGCATCCAGCGGCAAAAGCCGTCCGTCCGGCAAGAGCCCCAAACCGCAAGTGTTCGCTACCTCCACAACAGCAGTGACGCCGTCGAACGCGATGCTCGCTTGTGCGGGCTGGCCAGTGGGGCCGCTCACCGTGCAGCCGTGGCGGGCGAACCCGGAGGCGACGGCGGCATCAACGCTGCCGTCACCTCCGTCCGCCAGCGGCAGCAGCTCACAGCGAACTGCTCCGACGGAACGCAGCCCTGCCGCCAGGGCGTCTGCCACCTCGCCGGCCGTGAGGCTGCCTTTGAACTTGTCGGGCGCGATGAGGACGGTTTTCGGGGCGGTTGCGTTACTCATGTCAGATGGATTCCGAATAGGCGGGGTGGCGATCGGCGGGCTGAAAGGGCTCGACGGCGGCAGCGGGCGCCGGAAGATCGGCCACCTGAATCGGCTCCACAGCTTCGCCCGCGAAGACACTGCGGACGCGGTCGGCGTCGAGGGTGCGGTCCCACCAGGCGATGAACAACGTGGCGACGGCGTTGCCCGTGAAGTTCACCAGGGCGCGGCATTCGGACATGAACTTGTCGATGCCGAAGATGAGCATGATGCCCGCCGCCGGGATGGTGCCGATGGTGGCCAACGTTGCAGTGAGAGCGATGAATCCGCCGCCAGCAACACCGGCAGCCCCCTTGGACGTAAGCAGCATGACGGCGATGAGTCCCAATTGCTGGCCGATGCTCAAGTGCGTGTTGGTGGCCTGGGCGATATACACGGCGGCCAGGGAAAGGTAGATCGCTGCGCCGTCGAGGTTGAAGCTGTAGCCGGTGGGGACAACGAGCCCCACTGTCTCCTTCTTGACCCCCGCATGCTCGAGCTTGCGCATCAGGCCCGGCAGCGCCGGTTCGGCGGTCGAAGTGCCCAGGATGATCAGGTATTCCTCTTTGAAATGCCTGATCATCGTGAAGATGTTCAGTTTCAGGAACGCCATGACGGAGCCAAGGACCACCACCACAAAGAGGATCGAGGTGACGTAGAACAGCGCGATCAACCCGCCCATGCTTGTCAGCGAGGACACACCGTACTTGCCGACCGCGAAGGCCATGGCGCCGAAGGCACCCAGCGGCGCGGCCTTCATGATGAAGCCCAGGATCTTGAACATCACGCCGGTGAGCCGCTGCACGCCGTCGAGCACGGGGGCGCCAAGCTTGCCCATCGCGTTCAACGCGATCCCGAAGACCACCGCGATGAAGATGATCTGGAGAATATCGCCCGCAATGAAGGGCTGGACGATGCTCGTGGGGATGATGTTGGTCAGGAACTGCCACCATTCCTGGTGCGCGCCGGCATCGATAAGCTGGGCCGCGGCGGCGGTGGTCTTGATGGTGCCCGCAGTAGCGTTGACGCCCTCGCCAAGCCGGAAGATATTGATCGCCACCAAACCGAACGCCAACGCACAAATCGTGCCGATCTGGAAGTACGTGAGAGCCTTGAGGCCCGTCATCCCGACCTTCTTAAGGTCCGCGACGCTCGCGATTCCGCCGACGATGGTCAGGAAGACGATCGGCCCGATGAGCATCCTCATCGCATTGACGAACGTGGTTCCGATCGGTTCCATGGCGGTGCCTGCGGTCGGCGCGAGCCAGCCGAGCAGGACGCCAATGAGAATGGCGGTCAGTACCCAGAAATACAGTTGCCGGTACCAGCGTTTTTTGGGGGCCGGGGTCGGATGACCGGCGGTTGATGAGTGTCCCATGTTTCCTACCTCATTGTGGAAAATCTCTGGAGAGAGCTGAAAGGGTAAGCGGCGTCCCGAGGGCCCCGACGCGAGCTTGCGAGCGTTGGGAAGGGACCTCCGCGACGTTCGACGGCGGCCGGCCAGCCGCCGTCGAACGCCACCGGAGTTGCGGCTGCTTTAGACGGCGGCCAGCGAGTGGCTAAGAGCCTTGATGATGGCTTCGGTGACGTCGTCCGTGGTGGCTTCGCCGCCGACGTCGCGGGTCAAGAACCCGGCGGCGGTGGTCTGCTCGATGGCGGCCTCGACCAGGCGGGCTTCCTCGTGCAGGCCGAAGTGGTCCAGCATCAGGGCGGCGCTGGCGATGGCCCCGATCGGGTTGCTGATGCCCTTGCCCGCGATGTCCGGCGCGGAACCGTGGACGGGCTCAAACATCGACGGGAAGCGCCGCTCAGGGTTCAGGTTTGCGCTCGCGGCGAGGCCGAGGCTGCCGGAGAGGGCGGAGCCGAGATCGGAGAGGATGTCGGCGTTCAGGTTGGACGCGACCACCACTGACAGTTCCTCGGGGTGGAGGATGAACTTGGCGCTCATGGCGTCGACCAGGACGCTCTCGGTCCGCACGTCCGGGTAGTCGAGGGCGACGCGTTGGAAGGTTTCGTCCCAGAGGACCATGCCGTACTGCTGGGCGTTGGACTTGGTGACCGACGAGACTTTCTTGACCGTGCGGGTCCGGGCGAGCTCGAAGGCGAAGCGCATGATGCGCTCGCAGCCTTTCTCGGTAAACAGTGCGGTTTGCAGCGCTACTTCGTTCCCCGGGCCGCGCCCGCTCAGGTTGCGTCCGCCCAGGCCGGCGTACTCGCCTTCGCTGTTTTCGCGGACAACGATCCAGTCGAGCTCGGTGTTGTCAGCTTTGCGGAGCGGGGACTGGATGCCGGGGAGGAACTTGACCGGTCGGATGTTGGCCCACTGGTCGAAGTTCTGCGTGATGTTCAGGCGCAGGCCCCAGAGGCTGATGTGGTCCGGGACGTTCTCCCAGCCGACGGCTCCGAAGTAGATGGCGTCGAAGTCCTTGAGGGCGTCAAGGCCCCTGGGGTCCATCATCTGGCCGGTCTTCTCGTAGTAGCCGCAGCCCCACGGGAACTCGGTCCATTCAAAGGCGAACTTGCCGGCGGAGTTCGCGGCCAGGGCGTCCAGGACGCGGCGTCCCGCGGAGACAACTTCTTTGCCCACACCGTCTGCGGGGATCGACGCGATGCTGAATTTCTGGGTGGCGCTCATGCCTACCTCCTCGTTGAGTTTGTTAGCAGAGTCACACTGCTTTCCTCTTCAAGTAGACGGGCGGCGGGTAGGCGGCGTCCAAGACTTAGTTTCGATACAACTGATAGGTAATGCCTATTGGTTTCTAGTTATTGGTGCGCTCGGTGTGCTCCGCGGCGACCTTCAAGAACGCTTTGGCCGCCGGGGTGAGGTTGTCCTTGCGGCTGAGCACCGCGACGTCCAGATGGGTCACCGGTTCGATGAGCATTGTGCGCAGTCCGGCCTTGTGCGCAGTCCGGCCTTGTGCGCGGTGGGAGCCCACGACGACGGCATCACCGCGTGCCCGACGCCCGCCAGGACCAGGGGCAAGATGGAGGTCCGGTGGGCAACTTCGACGACGATCTCCACCTCAACGCCGTGCGCCAGGGCGTCATCCACGAGCCAACGCATAAGGGAGCCTCGTTGGCTCGCAATGATGCGCTGGCCCCCGAGATCCTCGCGTTGGATGGCCGTTTGCTCGGCGCCGAAGGAGTCGGCCTGCGGATTGACGATCAGGATGAGCGGTTGCTTTTCGAGTTCGATGACCTCGACGCCTGGAACCAGGATCGGCGTAGGCGAGCCGGCCAGGCCGATCTCGGAGCTGCCATTCCGGACTGACTCGATCACTTCTTCGGGAGTGAACGCGGCACTGACGTTGAGCCGGACTGCGGGGTAAACCTTGGTGAAGGCGGCGATCATGGACGTCAGCGGCTCGATGCCGGGGGACGGCATGGTGATGATGTCGAGTCGACCGCTCCTGATCCCCTGGAGTGACTGGACCGCTGATTGCGCGGCGTCGAGATCCCGCATGACGAGTCTGGCCGGGCCGACCAGCTCTTTGCCGGCTTCGCTAAGGACTGCCCTGCGGCCGATGCGGTGGAAGAGCGGAACGCCGAGCTCCTTCTCGAGGCTGGCGATCGTCTGGGAAAGCGAAGGTTGGGCGATGAGCAGATGCTCGGCAGCGCTGTTGAATCCGTCGTGGTCGACGACGGCGAGGAAGTACTTCAGTTTTCGCGTGTCCACAGTGCGGCTCCTCTGGCTGGGCTTCCGACACGATCGATAGCCTACGCCTATCAGTGACGCAAGCGATGGCCGGGCTATCCGGGCTCCTTCGGTGGCCGTCTCCATAAATCCTGCCGCTTATCAAGATTTTTCGCCGGGCGCCGTTCTTCGGCCTGTTAATGTCGTAGGTCCCTGGAATGCTTTGGTTATGGAGGGGACTCGGGGAACGCAGCTGATGGGATCCGGCGCGCCAGCGGGCTGCGCGGGTCCGGATGCTGCCGTGCCGGGCGTCCGGGTGCGGGATCTGATTGACGCCGTTGCTTCACTTCGGCCAGGTTCCGACCGCGCTGAATTGATTGACCAGTTGCGCGGCCTGGAAGATTTGAAGTCCGCCATCGCCGGCGCGCAGGCGAGGATCGCTGTCGCGTTCGATGCCGTCCAGCGCAGCACTGACGCGGCGGCCGGTGTCCCGGCCGACGAACGCGGGCGCGGCGTCGCAGCCCAGGTGGCTTTGGCCCGGCGGGAGTCCCCCGCCAAAGGATCCCGGCTCCTCGGACTCGCGAAGGCGCTGGTCACCGAAATGCCGCGCACCCTCGCCGCCTT